>JBBSOG010000122.1:0-13156 GCA_038259985.1 Cytophagales bacterium | reverse complement strand
GATCGTACAGGGGAAGGGTGAAGGAAAAGTAACCGGTCCGGTATGCTAACAAACCTATGTTTTGCATGCGATAATTGAGGTGCAGGGCATAATCAGGCTGTGTACCCGCAAAAGCAGGATTAATCAACAATGGAACTGTTTGGTATTGTGAAAAGCGAACTTCCTGGCCTACGGCTTGGACACAAAAAAATAAAAAGCATACATATAATGCAGTAAATATACGTGGAGGGCTATGTAAAAAAATCATCCTCATATCGTTTAGCGAAAAAGAGTTACTGTTCCCTTCTTGACGAACGGAACATTATTGCTAAACTGGCCACTCAAGTAGTAGCTATATACCCCAAACTGAGCCACTTGATTAGTTTCCTGGTTGATCCCATTCCATCCGGTCTGCCTTGCCTCCTCCACTGAAGTGGTTTGGTAAACCAGCTTTCCCCAGCGGTTGAAAACACGAAACACAAAATCTTCAGTAGCCAAATTGGCAGCAAATATCGTAAGCGTCCTATCTTTTTCCAATGGTGAATCAGGTGCAAAAGCGTTGGGAACCAATATATTACCTTCCGCAGAATATTGTGAACTTAACCCCAAAGAAATGATTGATAAGTTGCTTTTCACTTCACTGCTAATTGTTCCCTCCGTTAATGTCCCGATAATGCCTCCGTTCCCTAAGCTAACATAAGTAGAGGATAAATCTGGCGCCGCTGCAACAACCAAACCGGTTAGGTCATCAAATTCAGGTTCATCGGCTAACCTAATGCTCACCGCCGAACCTTCGTATGTGCCGGAGAGGCTTGCAAGCTGCCAGTAGCGTTGGGAAGAAACAGTCTCTAAACCATCTAATTGTTGAGTCTGGGGATGAGGGCTCATTAAAGTCGCGCTCAACACCGGATTATTTCCTTGTACCTCAAGGAGTTCTAATGGAAAATATCCAGCTTCATTTCCCAGCGGAAAAATTTTGTAGCTTGTCCCTTTATTGACCACTATACCATCTACAAAAGACATGTTATTCCCACCGATAACTTCTACCTGAGGTTCAAAGACGACTTGCTGGTTACTTTCAGCCCGGATGATACCGCTCTCTAGGATAAGTACCGAGCCAATGATCAGGTCAGAAAGAATTACTTTTTCACCTCCGTTAGCAATCGTTAGCTGATCAAACTTTTGATTATTATGGTCAATTTGCTGAGTTTCATTTCCATTAAAAATAACAGCACCATTTTCTGAAAAATATGTTCCTTGCATAGCCCAGTTACCACTTGCGCTTAACTCACCTTGATTAGTCATCTCGCCGAGGTTATCAGTATTTCCATTCACAGTGACCAGCCCCCCTGTGTTGATCCATAAAATTTGTCCTTCCCCTACAAAAAGGGATTGGGCATTGAGTATAAAACTTGTAGTGAACAAGTAAAAAAATATAGCTAATCTTAGCGCGCTCATCATCATGAATTATGGGAACTCAAAAAAAATTTTTTAAGCATAAATGAACTGATTTCCAATAGTGGAAGTGTGGTTTTCTTACTAAGTTTTCAATGATTTTTACCAAGTATTGATACTGTTTTAAACAGAGCTATCAACCTTCAGACAAATTAGTAACAAATATTCGCATATGGGCAATAACCACATTTTTTCTCATCTTTGGTCTGGTCAAAATGGATCTTTCGGTCAAATATCTCCCTAATGAGATGGGTTAGTCCCTTTAAAAATTCATTCCGGTAGGTTGCAAAATCTTCTACTATTTCTTGCCCGATATGAAGTCTAGGGTCAAAATCTTCTTTGAACAGTTCAGTGGCATTGACCAGTCCGGGCACAATTTTTTCGTCCTTTAGAGCCCGGTTCTCCTGGTATAACCATCCATAAAACAGGGCCTGCATGCCCGCCTTATTGCGTCCGGGATGTTCCCGGTCAAATAAGGAACTAATATCGGCCAGTTTACGGTCATCACGTCCGGTTTTGTAATCCAGCACCCTGACCAGCTTTTCTTTTCGGTCTACCCTGTCAATAACGCCTTTAAGGGGAATTTTGAGCGCTTCTTCATTTACATGAACCATCAAATCAGTGTAATAACCCTCTTCTCCTCTTACTTCCAGGCTAACAATCTCAAATGGCGCATACTGACTATCTTGTTCCAGAATTTTTTTTGCCATCTTTTTTACAATTTCCCTGGCAATAATGTTTCTCCCTTCAAAATTAAATGTCTGCCCTTTTTCTTGCTGATAATGCGCTTTAAAACCCTTATGTACGGCTTCGTCCAGCTTGCTTGTTTTAAGTTGTAAGCAATCCCCAGCTTCAATCAGGTTGGAGTTTTTCAAGTCTACAAAATCTTGGTACAAGACTTCCATCGTCTTATGCAGTATGTTACCAAACACCTTAGCGTCCAGTTCATCTTCCACTTCCTCAGCTTCCCGTATACCTGCTACATACTGATAATAGAATTTAAGGCGGCAGTCCAAATAGATATTAAGGGCAGAGGGCGTCAACATTGCCTGCTTGGCCACAGCATTCTGTTTGCTATACTTGAGCAGATTTTCCCAAACGGTATCGGTTTTTTCTATGGAAATAGGCGGTGCAGGCTGTGATGAAACATTCATGTTCAAAAAATCGCTGCTTACCACAAAATCTCCCTGGGCATCAGGGAAACGAAGCTCATTATTAGGTAGCTTTTCTGACTCGTAGTAAATCTGGTAGAGAAAACGGCTCATCTCCCCACTCAGCTTAGGAGTATCTTCCGTATTATAGAAAAGATGAACTTCCTTGGCGTGGTGCATTAACCTAAAAAATGCATGGGCATAAAAAGCATCCTGCTGATCAATGCCAAATAAGCCAAATCCTTTTTTGAGATTAGCTGGTATAAAAGAAGTGTTACTTTCCGAGGAAGGCATGATTCCCTCGTTCATGGAAAGCACAAAAACATGATCAAAATCCAGATTTCTGGTTTCCAAAAGGCCCATAATCTGTAATCCCCGCAAAGGCTCCCCGGTAAAAGGAACCCTAAGCGACTGAAAAATTTGTCTAAGCAGTTTAATGAAAGCTGAAAGTTCAAAGTCAAATTGTCGGTCTTCCGTCAGTGACCTTAAGCGGTTGAGATGAATGTAAAAATGATAAAGGAGCTCCTTTTCCAACATAGAAACCCCCTGGGCAGTATTGTCCTGCGTGGATACGTCCGGCGTATCCACGTCGGGCGTGAAAATTCCTGTTGATAAGTCAACTTCTGCAACCTTCTCAGGGTCAGATAGATGGCCAGTTATCAAACTTTCATTTGCTTCAGGACTTAAGCTTTGATGTATCAATGTAGTCCACTGCTGAAGATAGGTGAAAAGCGCAGAAGCATCTTCTACTGGTGTCAATAACGCCTGAAAAAAAGCGGTATCCCCCAACATTTCATTTGGGTCAAGGTATACCGCATTTAGTTTCTTGATGTTTTGAATATTACGATTTGCAGCAGCAGCAGGATAATTTTTGATATAAGGATGCCGCAACAATGCGAGCAAAGCCTCATAATGATAAACATATTTTTGCGGTCCTACTTTCTTTTTTTCTAGTTGCAGATTCAGTAAATGCTCTACAAAACTGTATAAAGAGGTATTTCGCAATGGATAGCCCATCGTTACATTCACCTTACGTATCGCAGGTGGAAGGGAATGCAGCACAGGGAAAAGCATATGTTCTTCGGGAAGCACGATCACACAGCGCTCAGGATCAAAATTTTCACTTTGGCTGAGTTCTAAAAGATAGTCGCCTACTTTTTTTGCCTGCCCGATTTCCAGGGGCACGCCGTGCATACGGATTTGACGTTTGATGCCACGATGAAAATGGTCGGGAAACTCATCTTGAAAGGTAGGTCCCAGGGTTTTTGATCGCATGTATTTTCTCAAAAACATGCCTGCTTCCTGAACCTCATTACCTAGATAATAAGTGTCTAAATCCCAGTAAACTGTAGCTTTTCCCTTACTGATCAGTTGGCTGACAATCTGAAGCTCAGCTTTTTTCATGGCATTTAGCCCTATAAAGACAAATTGGCCATTGAGGGAATGTACATTTTCTTTAAAGTTTTCGGCAATTTGCCGGTACATTAAACCTTCATAAGCCAGACCCTGAGCGATAAGCCTTTCACGAAACTGCTGATATACTGGATACAGTTTATTCCAAAAAGCAAGAAAATGAGCTTGGGAACTACCGACAACATTTTCTCCCTCATCATAACGAAAACTTTCCCAGAAACGGGCAATGAGTTTCTTTTGTTCTTCTGAAAGGTAATCGTAGCCCGCGTCTATCAGTTTCAGGTCTTTGAGGTTAGCAAACAAATCCCGGGCATTGACCAACCCCATGTCTACCTCGCTAAAATCTGCCAGTAGCAATTCTCCCCAGAAATAAAAGCGGTCAAAGCTTTCAATATTGCTATCAAACTGGCGAAATACTTCGTAAAGTTGATAAACCAGGGTAAGTTTGTCGGCCAGTACCAGCCTGGACATGCTTCCGGCCATTTCTTCCAGGGTCAGTACTTCGGGCATCCAGCTATCCTGACGCATGTTTTTGGCCCATTTATCTTTAAAAAAAAGCCCTGCTCTACGATTTGGAAAAATTACTGTAATATCTTTTTCGCCACCAGCATTTTTTTGGCTGATGGCCTTGATGACTTCCTCCAGAAATCCAATCTTACGCATACCCTGGTCCATAAACTTAAAAAAAATTATCCCTGCGATAATAACCATATCATCGCGCAAACGGGAGATTTTTATGAGAAAGTTTGATGACGAGGTATTACAAAAAAAACCAGCTTTATCGGATCAGCCCGGAGACTGTAGATAAAGCTGGTTTACTGGCAGAACTACAAATCATTAGACATTAACGATATTCATATTCGTAATGATGATTTACCCGCTCATACAAAGGCTCGCGGGAAGCGGAATTTCGGTAATGAGAAATATTCAGCAGTAAAATACCAATTACATAAAACCCAATGGAGATTAGCGCAGTGTTGAATATGCTAATTGACATTGTACTTGCCCATCCCAGTATGGCATTATCGGTAAATAACTTTTGATAAAATATGTAGCCTATCAATCCCACAAAACAAGTAGCTAAGACGATGAACAGCTTTAAAAACATCATCAGCAGATCTTCGGCGTACTCAGTCAGGGATTTAAAAGCATGATAAATAAGGCTATCGGTTTTCATCTTGGATTCTCCACCGATGCGTTTTTGCCTGTCAAATGTAATATAAGCATGTGTACCCCGTACTTTTGACAAAAAAGCAGCAAAATGAATAAAAGAAGCATGTGTAGCTGCTTCCAATACCCGCCGATTAATCATACAATAATTACCAAAATTCATGTTTCTTTTGGTAATCGCTTTGAAAAGCATTTTGTAAAAGTAATAGGCGACGCGAAAGAACAGCCCCTCCTTCCTTTTGCCACGTACCACATGTACAATGTCTGCTTCCTTATGTACTAGCAGGCTAAGGACAGCATGTGGATCATCCTCACCATCGGAATCCATCACCACATACTTATCCACTTCTAACTCTTTGGCATAAAGCAGTCCTTGATAAATAGCCCCTTGATGGCCCAGGTTTACTTTCAGTGACAATAAATCTAATGTGAGGTTACTGGCTCTAAAGCTAAATTTAGAAAGCAGTTCCAATGTATTATCGGTGGAACAATCATTGACTACTACAACAGTAAAATCGTAGGGCAAATTATGTAAGGTATCCTCAAGGGATAATAAAAACTTAATGATTGTCTCATTTTCGTTGAAACAAGGCGTAATGATGGCATATTGATTTTCCATGTTTTAAAATTAAAAAACATTTTTTAATTATTAAAATAAATAATGTAATTTTTTTTATTTATTTCAATTTTTATCACTAGGGTAATCATTTTTTAAAGCTAAATAAGACTTTCGCTTGAAGCTTGGTTTTTTTGTTATACAATTCAACACGGAAAAGTACAATAGAAAAATTTTACTCTATGCTTATTTTTATAAATGCTACTTATTCTTCCCTAAATCATGGAATCACCTATTGTATCTACGAGCATGCTCCTGGAATCAGATGTATGCAAAGCATAAAAAATGATAGCCGTCTAGAGAGGGAAAAAGCTTTTTTAGCAAACATCTTGAGGGTATTGATACATAAATGGGCTTAGGTTTACTTTAGGCTTTCCATTATTTGGGGAAACTAAGCCGGGCAGTTTGATAGACTTGGTTATTCTCTCCCCTGATATCAATATGCACTTCTACCTTCTCTTCCCAATTAATGGTGAGGGTACCAAAATTGAGCTTAGTGACCAATTCCCCTTCTCTATGTCGGTTCTCTTCATCTGCTTGTTCATACACGTGGGTAAGCCCACTGGAAGTAATATCATATACCGGATAAGGAACACCGGAAATATTTATTTTTGATATTTCGCCTATATGCCGGTCACCGCTTAAAAAAAACACACCTTTGGCGCCGGAATTTGCGATGAGTTGGAATAACTTTTCCCGGGACTCCGGAAGGTTAGCCCACTTTTCAAATCCATGCTCTTCAGCAATTACTTGAATACTGCTCACAATAATATTGAGTTGGGCTTCACTTTCATTGAGTTCTTTCTCAAGCCACTTCCACTGCGCCTCTCCCAACATATCCCCTTCGTGGTTGGGTTCGTAGCGCTTGTTGAGGCCACTACTTTTGGTGAGTGTATCCCGAAAATAACGGGTATCTAGTAGGATCACTTTTACCTGCTGTCCTTCGGGGCCAATGTTATAAGATTGGTAACCACCTTCTCTTTCTCTGACTGGAGCAGTAGTCTCCACATCCAAAAAATCAAGCATCAAATCTCTGCTTTCTTTCTTTTTATGAAAACCCTTTCCGCCATCGTTGATCCCGTAATCATGGTCGTCCCAAATACCAATAACCGGAACCTGCTCATAGAATTTTTGATAGTCTGGCTGTTGTTTTTGCTGGATATACATGGATTTCATTTCTTCCATATCATCGGTATCCCCATATATATTATCACCCATCCAAATCCAAAGATCAGGTTTATTGGCTAGGATAGGCTGCCAAAGTGGTTGAGGTTCATGCTGCTTATTGCACGAACCAAAAGCGATGGTTGATAACACAGCTTGCTGGTCTATTTTGGCTGCCTTTTCACTTTTGAGATTTCTATCAATCGTCGTGTCAGCAACTTCATTCCTGTCGGAACTGCTGCAACTTGAGAAAAGGCTGAGGTAAATCAGCCCTGCGAAAATGGATGAGAAGAGTCTGTTCATTATTATTCCTCCGATTCTTTTGATGCTTCAGGCGCTGCTATTCTATAAGTAGCTTTTTCGGTAAATTTTCTACCAAACATATCAGTAGCTTCCACTTCAATAGTATGTGAACCCACGGACAAATCAGTAGGAATCTTTGCCTTCCATAAGTGTCGTGAATCTACCGCATTAGATGGCCGACGACCAGATAAAAGTTCCTCGGTATAATCCCACTCATGAAGTAGCCCCAAATAAGTAGGATCAAGCTCAAGGGTATAATCCATCTCACTCCAGTTACCTTCATCTATTTTGTACCTCAATTTGGCCTTTTCGCTCCCCTGAAAGAAATTTACATAGATACCCGCCGAAGTACGTCCTTCGTGGGGTACTACTTTGGGTGTGAAGATACGCATTCTATGATTTTCATCTTCTCCTACTACTTTATAATCTATTTCGTATTGATTCCCTTTAAAAGTAATGAAGGCATAACCCTTGGGCGTACCATCCCTCATGGTAGAGAAAGGAACACCATTTTCATCAAGTTGCCCAGAATACCAATCACCGGAAGTAGTGCCTACATTATAATGATGATGGGGCGTATCCCTGGTCCAGCCCTCACCCTTGGGAAAAAAGTCATGCCGCTGGAGGTGAGTATGCGCTGAAAGGGACAAAGTGTTCGGAAAATCTTTCAGCAATTGAAAGAAACGCTCCCGGTCTTCATCCTTAAAGGTATCATTGTCTACGCCCTGGTCAAAGAGGGGAATGTGAAATGAGATAACGATGAGGTGATCTTTTGGCACTTGCTTTAGATCATTTTTCATGAAAACAAACATATCTTCCCGGAAGCCTCCCCAGTAGCCTTTGCCGTCCCTGGGGTCGGGGTACATCACATCGTCCAGCACGATGAAGTGGACTTTGCCGTAGTTGAAGGCATAATTTGCCGGGCCATAAGTGGCTTCAAAGGTTTCGTCGGCCAGCGTATCTGCCGGAGCATCAAAGTTCATATCGTGGTTGCCATACACATTCCACCAGGGAATACCTACCCGGCTGATGGCTTCATTGTAGGGTTGAAAAAGCGCTAGGTCATTGCCAACCAAATCCCCCAAGCTAAGGCCGAAAGGAATATCCTGTATGCCGGCTACTTCTTCAACCACCGCCTGATCAAAAAAAGCGACTTCTTCGCGGGTATAGGGCTGAGGGTCACCAAAAATGAGGCCTGTAAAGTTTTCACTTTCTTCAGCGGGCAACAGGGCAAAGTCTACAGATTTAGGAAGTTTGCCCGTAGGCTCCACTCCTTTGAATTCCGTTGTCGGAGAGCCTTCCGGCTTATGGATATAGTAATACTGAGGCAGGTTCAAGCCATTGACAGGAATTTCGTAGTCGCTGGGCTTGATGACAAATATGATGTCATCGTTATCTACCGGAAGTTCGTAATGGCCTTCATTATCGGTAATGACAACAGCAGAACCATTAGAAACTGATATGCCCGCAATGCCTGGTTCTTTGCGGTCTTTTTTTCCATTGCTATTTTGGTCGGCGTAGACAATACCTTTCGCAGATTGCTGCGCCTGGGTCAAAGAAAAGATAAATAAGAGCGAGAAAGAAAAAATGAGCTTTTTCATGATTGGGTAGTTTAGTTGTGACTGAATGTTTGCTCTACGTCTGGAACAGGATAAACAGGATATTAGATGATAAATGGGAGAAATGTTTTTGTCTTTATCCTGGCCATCCTTACATCATCCTGAATATCCTGGCACAAAAATAAAAAAGAGACCCATAAGGTCTCTCTTTTCAGTATGAAGTTTCTGTTAAAGAAATTTATGAAACACTTAGAATTTAATTTTCAGGCCAGCATTCCAGGTCCTGCCAAATCCGTAATAAACCCTATTAAAAACACTTCCATACTTGCCTACTTCACGATCTCCTTCTTCAGCAGGATCGTAAAGCACATTGGATTCAGATTCAGCCATATAATCATTATCTAAAATATTATTAACATTCAGATTAACGGTAAGGTCAAGTTTACTTACAGTGAAATTATAAGTAAGGCCACCGTCCAGCAAGCTGTAAGAAGGTAACCGCCACGCCTGATTTCCTGGCTCAGAGAACGAGTCGTCAGAAGAAATATCAAAGTCTGCAAAAACACGATCAGCATAGTAATAAGTACTATATAAACTGAATCCGTCAAAGAATTCGTAGTTAGCATTTAAACTGAAAGTAGTCTGGGCAGCATCCGGTATTTTTACATCCTCCATAAATAAAGTCCCAGTTCCTATTAGTTGCTGGTCGTTATCAAATACTGCAGCATTAAAATTATCAGTGTATCTCCAGTTACCAAAAGACGCCATCGCACTAACATTTAGGCGTTCTACTGGTGATGCTCTTAGGTCTATTTCTATTCCTTGGTGCAGTTGGCTAATATCGGTAAAGTTAGCCGTGCCATCCGTACCACCTACCTGAACGCCACGGCTGATCTGGCGGTTAGACCACTGAGTGCTGTAAGCATTTATATTGGCACTGAGGTAGGTACTTCTAAACCCATATCCAGCTTCAATGGCATATACGTTCTGATTTTCTACCTCATCATCAACTTCATTGGAGAAATTCACAAACACATTATCAAAGAGTGGTTGCTGAGAGAAATATCCACCATTGACAAATACATTGTGCTGGTCGTTGATATTGTAATTAGCACCAATCTTTGTAGTCCCTCCCAGAAAGTTTTGCCAGTCAGACTCCTGTAAAGGATCACTGTCTTCGTACAAAAAGTAATCAATTCTTTTGAACCCTTGGTTTGACAACGAGCCTGACCCAAAGATTGATAAGTTACCAATGGTATATTCAAGCTGGGCAAATGCACCCAGCCAATTTACCAAACCATCATTATTGTAATCAATTTGATTACCATCAGCCCGGCCTTCGTCAGTAACATAGTGCTCAGAATTGTTAATGTCATCATCATCAAAATAAGCATCTAGACCAAGCAAATCCTCTACTCTGCGGTAGTGAAGCCCTTTATAGTAGCGGGCATCTATACCAGCCACTAAAGTCAGGTTCTGATTGAATTCATGTGTTAGGTTGGATAAGATTCCAAACCAATTGTGCTCATTCATAGAGGATCTTCTGATGAAACCGTTTCTACCAGATTCAGCTACATTTTGTCCGGCAAAAGGCCCACCGAAACCTGGATCTACTTCACTAACGCCCGGGCCGGACCAGGGGATACGGTTATCGCCAAAGTCAGGTACTGTACCTCCCTGATTCCATGACTGAATATCGTTCCAGCGCACAGTGCCCTGCGCATCTTTGAATTTACCGGAGGTCCTGAAACTTCCATTGATACGTCCCAAATCTCCGGTTCCGCCTCCTCTTCCTAAAGAAACATAAGCAGAAGTAGCCAGCTCGGTTTTGTCTGAAATTGTCCAATAATGATTTAAAAATGCCTTGGGCTTATGATAAAAGTTTTTTCTCCATGAAAACTCATCTCCATCATAGTTGCCCCACTGTGGGTTATATTTAATCCCTCTCTCTTCAATGGTTTGTATGTTAATCCCATCAAAGCTTCCGTATTCCCGTTGATGATGCCACTGTGGGGCACCTAAAACGGTAAAGTTTAGGGCATGCCGGTTATTGAATTGCTTAGCAAGAGAGGCAAAATAAGACCAACCGCTGAATTGAGTACCGTCGGCATAACCATTACCCCGGGTATGGGTACCCTGTAAGGTAAAAGCCCAACCATTTTCTCCCAATCCGGTAGAAAGTACCAATCCGTATTTTTGGTAGCCATCATTTCCTACGCCCACAGACGCGGCGCCACCTTTTTTCATTTCGGCAGCATTGGTAATAATGTTGATCGTTCCGCCTACTGAAGAAACCGCTAATTTAGAAGCACTCAACCCTCTTTGCACTTGTATACTGCTGGTCACATCACTTAGGCCAGCCCAGTTTGACCAGTATACCCAGCCGTTTTCCATATCATTGACCGGAATACCGTTGATCATCACGGCAACGTTGCGCTGATCAAAACCACGTACGTTGATGCGTGAGTCGCCGAAACCACCACCCTGCTTGGTCACATAAACAGAGGGGGTAGAACGGAGAATTTCAGGGAATTCCTGGTTTCCTATTTTCTGGGCTATCTCTGCCCCTTTGATGGTAGAAACGGCCACCGGGGTTTTTCTGTCAATGGCTACCGAAGCAATAACCTCTATTTCTTCCAGGCCAAAAGCGCCTTCTCCTATACTAATTTTTCCCGCATCGGTTGTCTGATTGGCTTGTATTTGCACAGGAACACTGATGGTTTCATAACCTACAAAAGTAACATTCAACATCTGGCTCCCAGTCTGAATCCCTTGCAGGTTGAAATTACCCTCAATATCCGTAACTGTACCAATGGTGCTACCTTCTAACAACACGTTGGCACCGATTAATGCTTCACTGTTTTCTTTGTCCACCACAGTACCCTTTACCGAACCAGTTTGGGCAACTGCCTGAAAACTAAAAAGCAACAGGCTTAAAAATAATAGTAGATTTCTATTCATGATTATATGTTAGGGTGTGAAATTAAATTTGCGACAAATTTCGGCAACTCAGTTTAAGTTAGTGGATTTTGAATTTTATCGAAACATTAAGTTAAAATTTATATGTTAATATTTACTTAACATTACGCAAAACTCACACGTCATCCCGCTCGGGTAAACCTTCATAAGTAGGAAGTTCAATTTCCTTTTTAGTGCTTAATTTCATGATTTCCCGCATAAATTGATCAGTGGACTGAAATACCCCTTGCCAGTCAGCCGACCTGATATAAGAGCTGATGACGTGGTTTCCCGCTTCTGGAAATGCCACTTTTCTTTTGCTTTCATTGGCAGTCCCAAGTTGGTCAAACATCGTTTGCATCGCCTCCACTGAAACTACATTATCCTGCTCTTCCTCGTTCTTATAATAATAACCCAGGAATACCGGGCACTTTACTTTGGCAAAAGTTTCTTCGGTCATCGTATTTTCTACCAAGCCTGCCAGGGCCATATAGCCTTCCAGGAAATAAGTGCGTGACCAATATTGTTTGGTCAGCCCTTTCCTTTCTTCTGTGATATGATCCCCTCCAGCCACTTGTTCCATGAGCTGACGGCCCCAGGGGCGGTTGAGCAAGTATAGATTCTCATCTTTAGGAGCTATGATAGGAGAATAGAGAATTAGACCGGCGATTTCAGGATTCTCAGCGGCAATGTATAAACCCAATGCCCCGCCGGTAGAAGTACCGATGATAATTACTTTTTCACCCAGCGCTTTTCCAATCGCTACTGCTTCGGCAGCCGAAGCAATCAGGTTTTCGGTGGTCATGCTTTTGAATGCACTGTCAGACTCTATGCCTTGCTCCACCAGCCGGGAAAGGTAGAGGTTACAACCATATTTTTCAGCGATCAAGCGGTGTACTGGTTCCCCTTCCCCCTGACTGGCCCCGAAGCCATGCAGGTAAACGATACTATAGAGCGTTTTCTGCTTGCTGCTGTCTGCCCAAAGGATACGCGCTTCATTATCCGGCTTAATAAAAAGGTTAGATGATTCATATTGAATGACTTCCTGTTCCAGGGCAGGCAAGTCCGTAGTAACTGCGGGTAGCTTGCCGCTCAACTGGCCATGTTCCGGAGCAGGCCCCATGCTATACACACCCGCGATGATTATGGCAAAGATGCCCAGTCCTAACAAAATTCTTTTCATGGCACATTGTAGTTGGGGGAATTACGTAAAGTCTCACCGCTGCATTACTTAAACAAGTACATTTATTACCTCTATATCCTGATGTGTCAAATCTGTTTCTAATTTAGCGTTTTTTGACGCTGCAAAGATCGCTTTTTTCTTTTTTACCGCAAATAATAAAGAGGCAAACCCATTTTCCGTTTATCCTCCTTTTTCATTTCGTATC
>JBBSOG010000121.1:0-13241 GCA_038259985.1 Cytophagales bacterium | reverse complement strand
TAGGGAACATCACCATCAAGGCACTAAATACCCCCGGTCACGCCCCCGACCACAGTGCATATTTGTTGCTTGACGAAAACGGTAAAGCGCAGGCTATCTTCACCGGGGATTCCCTTTTTGTAGGGGATGTAGGCCGTCCGGATTTGCGTGAAGGTGCTGGAAAAACCAAATCCCAGCGTGAAGACTTGGCCCGGCAAATGTTCCATACCATCAATGAGGTGTATAAGCCATTGGCAGATGATATTGTAGTATATCCCACCCATGGGGCCGGTTCCCTTTGCGGTAAGAACATAAGTTCGGATAAATCCAGCACGATCGGACGGGAGAAAGCCGAGAATTGGGCCTTTCAGGTGAAAGAAGAAGCAGACTTTGTGAAAGCATTACTGGAAGACCAGCCTTATGTGCCCCATTATTTTGCCTACGATGTAGAAGTTAACCGCAAGGGCGCTCCTCCTTTGGAAGAAAGTATTCAGGCTGTTCACCGCCTCAAAGACACAGATTCACTAGAAAAAAATGTGCTGATTGTAGACACTCGCCCAGAGGAGCAATTCAAAAGAGCGCATACTAAAGGGGCTTTTAACATCATGAATGGGGCAAAGTTTGAAACCTCGCTGGGTTCCATCATCAGACCGGAAGAAAGCTATTATCTCCTGGCGGAAAATGAAAAATCATTAGATGAAGTAACTCGAAAAGCTGCTAAAATCGGTTACGAAAAACAAATCAAAGCCACGTTCACTATTCCAAAACAAATGTATAACCAAAGCGATACTATTGATGTGGAGCATTTCAAAAGCCAGCCCGAAGCATACAACATTGTAGATGTACGCAACCCAAACGAGGGCGACAATTTATTTGCTTATGCACAGCGCATTCCTTTGCATGAACTGAGGGAAAGAGCGCAAGAAGTAAAAACCGACAAGCCTGTCGTAGTGCATTGCGCCTCAGGCTATCGCTCCGCCGCAGGCAGTAGTATTTTAGAAAGTACATTGGATGCTAAAGTATATGATCTGAGTGAAGCCGTAAAGGAATTTATAAAAAAGTAGAAAGCCAATGGGTGTAATCAGTAACCAACTCTAAGGTACCCTTCACCGTCCTGCTGAAAAAATATCGCGGTAGACATAGTTTTTAAACAAGGGAAAAATTGCTGAGTTCGACGGCTTCTGCCAAAAAGCAAAGCAGCAATTAACAAAGCATTATTCATTTTGCACCACAATGCCTTCACAAGCAATTTCTAGGCTTTCTAAGGCAACTTCACTGGCAGTAGCTTTCAGGTCAGACCATACGATTTTTACAGGAAAGGCATTCCTGACTTTCCAGACGACTACTGGATTATGTTCCTCATTCAATAGGGAAATCGTAATATCTCTCCTTTCCACTTTGTGCAGTTGGATGGTATTCCACCATTGGAAGAATTCATTGTCGCCCTGCACTATGCCCCGCTTCAGGGTGATGTTGCCGTATTTCCTTAAGCCGGGCATTTTGATAGGAGCGTAGTCGGGACTGGCTCCCTCACGGTATTCAATCACGTCTACTTCTACAGCAAGTCCGCTCACTTCCTGAAAATTAATGCGGGTTCCACCCCAATCTACCTGGAAGTGAAATTTGGGTAAGGGATATTCAGCCATGTTATTGATGGTTTAAGGTGGTGGGTAAGTCAAGATATATGGCAAGGTTGTGGGTGATACTTTTCTTAAGCTGTTTCTCTTGTTCTGTGGTGTACAAAATAGTAATTGTAACCACTGTATCTTTAAACTGTGATAAAAAGTGTTCGGCTGGGTCCAGAAAAATTTCTATCTCTTTGTAGGGAGCCAAGTAACTGAGTTTGCTAAAGATGGATAGCTTCGCTAAAGCTTTGGAGCCTTGCAGAATTTGAATATCCTGACTGAAAGAAAACTGGACATCAGTAGCGGCAACAGCGGATAAATTTCTGATCAGCAGAAACATCAAATTCCCTTTTAAAACAAAATCGACACAAAGATAGGGCGCTACCTCATTATTGAGATTACCTTCAAGCTTTGGGATTCGCTCATACTTTTGGACTTTACTCATCGGGAGGGTAGATAGCTGTCTGATGAATTTAGGAAACTTTTAGCACTCTACCTTGTATTTGGATGCATTTTTAACCTCCGTTCCGCCACTTCAAAGTATTCCTGATGGGTTTCGTAGCCCGTAAAGTTACGCTTCAATGCTTGACAAGCTACACCAGTGCTGCCGCTGCCCATGAAAGGGTCCAGCACTTGCTGGCCTTCAAAACTCAGCAGCTTGACCAGATGTTCCATCAGGTGAACTGGCTTGAGCGTGGGGTGCTTGTTGAAGTCTTCAGCATGCTGGCGCACTTTGGGTACCAGAAAGAATTTGTCGTAGCCATCTTCCCAGGCTTCGGTACGAATGATATTAGCCGCTACCCTGCCCTTCGGATGCGGATTGTGGCCCACTTTGCCTTCTTCTCCTGCTTCAAAAGGAATACGGGTGTCCTCCAGGTTGAGCGCTCCGGTGCCGTATTTCAAGATGTTGTTGGCGACATTTAGGCCGGGAGCTAATGGTTTTTGAATGAGAATAATAGGCTCATAAGCGGGTTTAATGCCCAGCCCGGCACCCTGGTATCTTTTACCCTCAGCAGAAGCCGGTTGGCAGCGGGATTTTTTGTCATGAACAGTATAGGTGGTTGCTCCACCTTTCTTATAGCCCTGAATGTACTGATAATGCCCGTTGAGTTCACTCTCCACGCCCAGCGAACGGTCAATGGACAGGCCAACATTACGGCTTTTGGGCATGCCGTTGAGAAAAGCCCAGAACAGTACGTCTTTGATCAAAAAACCACTGTCTTCCACCGCAACCATCAATCGGTGCATCAACCTGACTGAAGAAAATACCAAACCAAAAGCCCCAGGTTTGAGCACCCGAAGACAATCCGACCAAATCTGTGGGTCGGGTAGCTTTTTGTCCCAATCATGCGCCTGATAGCCTATGCCATAAGGCGGGTCAGTCACCAGGGCATCCACACTTTCATCCGCTAAGTGGGCTAGCCCGTAGCAGCTTTCAGGATAAATCGTACAAGGCTGGCTCATGGGTGTTTAGCAATTTCAGTCGCCAAGTTAAGAAATACTGTGGTATATAAAACCCTGTTCATTGACGCCACCGACCATAAACTTCAGCAAATTACCTGAATAAATTTCTGTCTGAAGATAACGCAGATAAACCGGAGTATATACCCCAAACCCGTTGGGCAGGTAATACAGTGAATTGATCTTATCAGCGTCCAAGGCGTAAGGCAAATTAACATGGATACCGGGCGTTTTTTCTACCCGTTTATACTGAGTCTTGTACTCACGAAAATGCCATGCCCTTTGTGTATCCACAAAAATATGGATGTGGTAATCCTTATCTTGATGGGTAATGGTAAAATCAACCCCTGCTCGGTCTAGCGCAATGCTTCTTTTTACATTTTCAACCCCAAAAATAACCTGTGTACCAAGATAAGCCTGGTACTCCGTAAGAATACCGCATTGCGTACGATAAAGCCGCGCCTTCAACCCGTCGTAAAGTTGTTGCTCACTCAGATGAGGAAATTTTTGCTGAAGTAAGTCGTGGTATTTTTCCAAATAAAGATGAAGAAAAGCCTCAAAATCCAGCCATTGATGTTGCCGGAAAAAAAGTTCATCCAGCAGTTTGCTAGGGTTCAAATCACCTTTCAAATCCACTTCCAGGGACTTGTTTCGGCTAAGCGATTTGTCCAATTGAAGGGAACACAAGAACTCAAGAAAAGCTCTTAACATAGCGTCAAGGGAATAACTGGAAAAAGATATCTTTTTTCCCTCAATATTAGTGATGATACTATTTTAACCAAATGATGATCGTTATTGCTTATTATCAGCCTGTTGAGTGCAAAAATGTGTACAATTCATTAACTTATCTCCTTAAAATTGCCAACAACCTGTCTTATGAAGAACTTAGGCATTCAATTCATTTTTTACTCGCTACTTTTAGTTGCCTGTGAACCTGCGCAGGTTCGCTTTGCCCCTGAAGTAGAAGCCCGCCTACCGAAGCAAGTAGATTTCAATTTTCACGTCAAGCCTATACTTTCTGACCGCTGCTATGCTTGCCACGGCCCGGATGAAAATGCCCGCGAAGCGGATTTGCGCTTTGATACGGAGGAGGGGGCTTTTCAAGCAATCGGAGAAGCGAAAGACCACTTTGCCATTGTGCCCGGCGACGTAGAGGAGAGCGAAATGTACTCACGGATGATCACCGATGATCCCGAAATGATGATGCCCCCGCCGGAATCCAATCTGGAGCTAAGCGATTACGAAGTTGCCGTGTTAACCCGCTGGATAGAACAGGGAGCGGAGTATAAAAAACACTGGTCGTACATCAAGCCGAAAAAAGTCGCGCTGCCTGAAGTAGCCGAGGCTGGAAAAGCAAATAATGAAATAGATCACTTTATCTTGGACCGTCTGAAACGCGAAAACCTAAACCTTAGCCCGGAAGCCACCCAAGAAACCCTTATCCGTCGGCTGAGTTTTGACCTGACCGGACTGCCGCCTAAGTTGGAAGACATTGAAACTTTTCTGAATGACAAATCCCCCCAAGCTTACGAAAAAGTGGTAGACCGTCTCTTGGCCTCACCCGCTCACGGTGAACGCATGGCTTCCCAGTGGATGGAAATCTCCCGCTACGCCGATACCCACGGCTATCAGGACGATCAGTTTCGCTATATGTGGCCCTGGCGCGACTGGGTGATCAAAGCCTACAATGAAAACCTGCCCTACAATAAATTTGTGGAGTGGCAGATCGCCGGTGACCTGTTGCCCGATGCCACCCAGGAGCAGATCATGGCGACCGGATTCAATAGAAATCATGTTCAAAATGTGGAAGGAGGCATCATAGAAGAAGAGTACCGGGTGGAGAATGTTGCCGACCGTACCAATACCTTGGGCAAAGCTTTCATCGGCCTGACGATGGAATGCGCCCGCTGCCACGATCATAAATATGACCCCATCTCGCAGGCAGATTATTATGAAATGTTTGCCTTCTTCAACAATACCGATGAAGTAGGCCGCATTCCCCGGGACGGTGGTGAAGCGCCCGGCCCCGCTTTGCTGTTGACCGATGAAGAAACAGAAGCGCAATTGACTTTTCTGAAAGAAAAAATTAAGGATCAGGAGGAAAAACTTAAGGAAATTCAGCAAAAGGAGCAGCCTTCTTTTGAACGTTGGTTCGCCGAAGGAAAGGTGAAGCAGTTGCTCAACCAAAAAACGCCTTCTGGACAAATAGCTTATTTTCCGATGGGCCAGGCATCTCATGAGAAATTCAAAGAACTGGATGAAACCGAGGGCAAAGTAGGCAAGGCCACATTATTTAATGGTATTGACGGTGCCGGTCTGGACTTACCAGCATTTGAGCGTTCCGATCCTTTCAGCCTCAGTTTCTGGATGAAATCTCCACCGGTCAAAGATTATGCGGGCATTCTTTCCTATTCCAGTGGCTACTATGGCGGCTACCGTGGCTATGAAGTATTGCTAACTGGTGACAAACTGGAATTTCGCCTTTCCCATGAATTTCCCTACAATGCACTTCAGGTCATGACAAAGCAGCCCTTGAAGGCTGAACAATGGCAGCAACTGACATTGACT
The DNA here is from genome assembly GCA_038259985.1 of Cytophagales bacterium. Lineage (GTDB taxonomy): Bacteria > Bacteroidota > Bacteroidia > Cytophagales > Cyclobacteriaceae > Catalinimonas. Next base: position 7,608 of record JBBSOG010000121.1, on the reverse strand, counting down.
TACGATGGTTCCAGCCAGGCATCGGGCATCCGCCTGTACCTGGATGGGGAAGAAATGGCAGTGGATATCCTTCGCGACAACCTTTATCAGAGCAGCATTCCCAACAATTCGCAGTTCGGCAACAACCGCTACCTCCGTCTGGGTACCCGGGATAATGAAAAAGGTTTTGCCGGTGGGGCACTGGACGAACTTATGGTTTTTGAGCGTGAACTCAGCCCGCCGGAAGTACTTTTGCTAAGCGGTAAACAGGATAAACTCAGCCAACTGATTTCAAAGAAACCGGATGATCTGAGCACTGTAGAAAAGAAAGGTTTATGGCAATTCTACTCAACCCAAAGTACGGCTTATCAAAAGGAGCTAAGGACGCTACAAAAGCTGCGTCTTGCAGAAAATGACACATTATCATCAGTACCCAAAATGATGGTCATGGGCGACAAAGAAGAAATCCGTCCCACCTATCTCCTGGAAAGAGGCGGTTACGATGCCCACGGCAAAGAGGTAAGCCCAGGTACCCCCGAGCAGGTATTCGGCTTTCCTGAAAACCTTTCTCCAAATCGCCTCGGCTTAGCCCGCTGGCTTACCCATCCTGACAATCCTTTGACGGCAAGGGTAGCGGTCAACCGCCTGTGGCAGCAGTTTTTTGGCGAAGGCATCGTCGGTACGCCCGATGACTTCGGCAGCCAGGGCAACCTACCTACGCATCCCGCTTTGCTGGATTGGCTGGCGGTGGAGTTCATGAATTCCGACTGGGATGTGAAGGCTATGCAAAAGCTAATTGTCATGTCAGCGACGTATCGCCAATCTTCCCAGGCATCCTTAGAATTGCTAAAATATGATCCTGGCAATATGCTTTTGGCCAGGGGGCCAAGCCACCGCTTGCCTGCCGAGATGATCCGTAACAATGCCCTGGCCGCCAGCGGCTTGCTGGTCAGCAAAATCGGAGGGCCCAGTGTCAAACCCTATCAGCCGCCGGGATTGTGGAAAGAAAAAGCCTCTATCGTCGGTGAAAGGGAGTACAAGTCCGGCAAAGGGGATGACCTCTATCGCCGTAGCCTTTACACCTACTGGCGGCGAACTATTCCGCCCCCTTCCATGCTCACCTTTGACGCTGACGCCCGCAATGTATGTACAGTAGAGCGTCAGGTGACCAGCACGCCCTTGCAGGCGCTGATCCTGCTCAATGACCCGCAGTATGTAGAAGCCTCGAGGATGCTAGCCGAACGCATCCAGAAAGAAGGCGGAGAGGCTTTGGAAACACAGCTCAATTACGGATTCAAGCTATTGACCGGTAGGGATGCCTTGAATGATGAAATTAAAGTCTTTGAAAAAATGTATCAGGATGAATTAGCAAAATATAAGGCCGAACCGGAAAACGCCGAAGCCTTACTCAGTGTAGGAGAATATCCGCGCGATTCACAACTAGATTTGTCCAAAACCGCTGCCCTGGCTATTGTCACTAATGTGATGATGAACCACGATGAGTTTTATACGCTGAGATAGTGTTATAGTTTAAATAGTTTTCAAACGCCTTGCACTATAACACTATTGAGTAAGAGCATAGAATCACGTTAGCAGAAAGCAGATTAATAGCATAAAAGTATGCCTAAAAACAACGATATAGAAAAATCCCTGGCCTACCAGATGAACCGTCGGCACTTTCTGTCCAAAACCAGCCTGGGATTGGGGGCTGCGGCTTTGTCATCACTGGTCAATCCGTTTTCAGCGCTGGGAAATACTGGCCCTGACAATGGTATGCTGGGCAAGCCACATTTTGCGCCCAAAGCGAAGCGTATCATCTATCTGTTCATGAGCGGAGGCCCGTCCCAGCTGGATATGTACGACTACAAACCCAAGTTGCAGCAGATGAATGGCGAAGACCTTCCCGAATCCGTACGGCAGGGGCAGCGCCTTACCGGGATGACCGCCAATCAGCAATCACTACCGCTGGCGGGAGCACAGTTTGCTTTTGAACGACATGGCAAAAGTGGGATGTGGGCCAGCGAATTGGTACCCCATACCGCCAAAATAGTGGACGAACTTTGCTTTATCAAATCCATGCATACCGATGCGATAAACCACGACCCGGCAGTGACATTTTTCCAAACGGGCTCACAGCAGCCCGGCCGCCCCAGCATGGGTGCCTGGCTCAGCTATGGTTTGGGTAGTGATAATGCGAACCTGCCCGGCTTTATCGTTATGCTCTCCCGCAACCGCGATGGAGGGCAGCCGCTCTACTCCCGTCTATGGGGCAGTGGTTTTTTGCCTTCTTTGCATCAGGGCGTACAATTTCGCTCTGGCAAAGACCCGGTACTTTATCTCAATAATCCTCCCGGAGTAAGTGATATGGACCGGCGCCGGGCGCTGGATTATCTGCAAACCCTTTACCAGCAACAGTACAGCCGCATTCAAGACCCGGAGATCAATACCAAGATCGCCCAGTACGAAATGGCTTACCGCATGCAAACTTCCGTACCAGAAGTGATGGATGTTTCCAGTGAGCCTGACTATATTTATGATATGTATGGTGCAGATGCACGTAAGCCCGGTACTTTTGCGGCTAACTGCTTGCTGGCGCGTAAGCTGGTGGAGCGTGATGTTAAATTCGTGCAACTCTACCACATGGGTTGGGACCAGCACGGTAATTTGCCCAATGATATTGCCGGGCAATGCAAAGCCACCGACCAGGCTTCGGCTGCCCTAGTGATGGACCTCAAGCAAAGAGGCTTGCTGGAAGATACTTTGGTGGTTTGGGGCGGAGAATTTGGCCGCACCAATTATTCTCAAGGTAAATTAACCAAGACTAATTACGGACGTGACCACCATCCCCGCTGCTTTACCGTCTGGATGGCTGGTGCAGGCGTGAAAAAGGGCTTTTCCTATGGAGAAACGGACGAATTTGGTTATAATGTGACGAATAATCCGGTGCATGTGCACGATTTTCAGGCTACTTTGTTACACTTATTGGGCGTGGATCACGAACGCCTAACCTTTAAGCATCAGGGTAGGCGTTTTCGCCTAACCGATGTGCATGGTAACTTGGTGAGTGATATTTTAAGTTGACAACCTAAACATTGAAGATGATCATAGGAGAAAAGGTAAGGCAGAGGTCAAACTATCTGCTGTCGGTAATTTTCCTGGGCATGCTAGCCATTGCCTGTGATTCACAGCCGCAAAGTACGGAAGTGATCGCTAAAAAAGTGCCCGCCGAGGTAGATTTCAACCTGCACGTTAAGCCCATCCTTTCCGACCGCTGCTTTGCCTGCCATGGACCGGATAATAATAAACGGGAAGCAGAACTAAGGTTAGATACGGAAGAAGGCGCCTTCAGTGCGTTGAAAGAAAGTGAAGGCCATGCCTTCGTAGCCGGTAAACCGCAGCAAAGTGTAGCCTTTCAGCGCATCAGTTCCAGTGATCTCGAGATGATGATGCCACCTCCCGAATCCAACCTTAAACTGACGGATTATGAAATTGAGGTGATTGAGAAATGGATTGAGCAGGGAGCGGAGTGGAAAAAGCACTGGGCTTTTATTCCCCCTGAAAAAGCCGCTTTGCCCAAAGTAAAAAAAGAAGATTGGACGAATAATCCAATTGACCATTTCGTATTGGCAAAACTGGAAAGTGAAGGCTTGCAACCTGCCCCCCCGGCCAATAAGGAAAAGCTGCTCCGCCGCGTCACTTTTGACCTGACCGGCTTACCGCCTACCGTAAAGGAAATTGAGGCTTTTCTCAGTGATAATTCGTCTGAAGCTTACGAAAAAGTAGTAGACCGTTTGCTGGCTTCCGAACATTTTGGCGAACGCATGGCACCGGTCTGGCTGGATCTTTCCCGCTATGCCGACTCTCACGGCTATCAGGATGACCGCCCCCGCACCATGTGGCCCTGGCGCGATTGGGTGATTGAGGCTTTTAACCAGAACCTGCCTTACGATCAGTTCATCACCTGGCAGTTGGCCGGGGATTTACTGCCTGACCCTACCTACAAGCAAAAACTGGCTACCGGATTTAATCGCAACCATGCCATCACCCAGGAGGGCGGTATTATTGAAGAAGAATACCTTACCGAATATGCTGCCGACCGCACCAATACTTTTTCCACTGCCTTTTTGGGACTTACCGTTGAATGTGCCCGCTGCCACGACCATAAGTTTGATCCGATCTCACAAAAAGAATATTATCAGCTTTTTGGTTTCTTTAACAATGTACCGGAAAAAGGGCAGATCAATTATTTGGATGAATCGCCCGTACCGGCAATGCGGGTGCAGGATACCGAGCTGGAAGCCAAAAAAGCTTATGTAGATTCCACCATTCTAGCCTTGGAAAGGAGGTTGCACCAACTAGAAAAGGAAAAAACGCCTGAGTTCAAGAAGTGGCTGGCTAAAAACGAAGTACCTGACTTGGATACGGAAAGCCAGCAACTTGCGTATTTCAAATTGGATGTGCTGGAAGCAGAGCATTTCAGGGGAGATTTTACCAAATACCCTGGCTTAATGAATGTCGGCTTGCCCAAGAATATAGAAAAGCCCGTCCAGGTGGAAGGTAAATACAGCAAAGCCCTTGAGTTCAACGGAGCTAATTTTCTTACCCTGGACGATATTGCTGACTTTGACCACCACGATCATTTCTCACTCGGAGCCTGGATCAAACATACCAATGCCCATGAACTGAGGGCGGCAATTCTGAGTCGCCGTAATGGGGAAATCAGCCGTCAAGGATATGATCTGACATTGACGAAAGACAATAAGCTGAGTTTGAGGCTAATCCATCATGAGGGGCAGGGATATTACATGGATGTAGAAACAAAATTTGCTATCCCTCCCCAGCAGTGGGCGCATGTATTTGCTACTTATGATGGTTCCGGCAAAGCGAGCGGGGTAAGTTTGTATATCAATGGTAAAATCCAGCCGCTTCGTATCAAGCATGACAATCTGGGAAGGCAATCCATCCTGAATGGAAATGATTTTCTGATAGGCAATTGGTACAGCCGCAATGTGGCGACTGATACCTATGGCTTTACCGGAGGAAGCATTGATGAAGTGCGAGTGTACCACCGAACGCTTACTCCGCTGGAAATACAGCAAGTGGCTGAAGTGTCCCCTGCCCAAGAAGAAAACATGCTTTATGCGCATTACCTGCAAAAACAGCAGCCGGATTTTCAGCGCATTACCAAAAGCTTGGACAGCCTCCGCCCTTTGGACGTAAGTATTCCTAATGTGATGGTGATGGAGGAGCGGGAAGAGCGCAAACCTGCTTATCTCCTGGCGCGCGGTGCGTATGATGCCCCTACCGAAGAAGTAGAACGGGCCACACCGGAAGCGGTACTGAATTTTGACAAAAAATACTCGCGGGACCGTTTGGGATTGGCGCAGTGGCTTGTTGACAAAGACAACCCGCTTACGGCACGGGTAGCAGTCAACCGTTTCTGGCAGATGTACTTTGGCAAAGGAATTGTCAGCACGCCGGAAGATTTTGGCAACCAGGGAGAATTGCCTACGCATCCCGCTTTGCTGGATTGGCTGGCGGTAGAATTCAGGGAATCCGGTTGGGATGTAAAAGCTTTGCAAAAGCTGATTGTCATGTCGGCCACTTACCAGCAATCTGCCCAGATTACGCCGAAAAATTATCAAAAAGATCCGGCAAATCTACTGTTGGCGCGTGGCCCCAATGTGCGGCTGACCGCCGAAATGTTTCGTGATAACGCGCTGGCCGTCAGTGGCCTGCTCTACGATAGCGTGGGTGGTAAGTGGGTCAAGCCTTACCAACCCGATGACATCTGGAAAGCGATGGCTAACCAGATTGGCGAAAATAAATACCGGGCGAGTAAAGGCGAAGGATTATATCGCCGTAGCCTGTACACCTACTGGAAACGGACAATTCCGCCACCTACGATGGTGATGTTTGACGCGCCGGAACGCACACTTTGCGCTGCCAAACGACAGAGTACCAGTACCCCCTTGCAATCCCTGGCCTTGCTGAATGATCCGCAGTTTGTAGAAGCCTCGCGCAAACTGGCCGAGCGCATACTGCTGGAAGGGGGCAATACGGTAGAAGAGCAATTGACCTTTGGCTTTCAGGCAGTAACCTCGCGCAAACCTCGTGCTGAAGAGCTGACACTACTTCAAGAACTGTATCAGGAAAAACTCCGCTACTACCAGGAAGTGCCGGAGGAGGCCGAAGGACTTTTGAAAGTGGGTGATTCTACCTACAATGCGCAATTAGACGAGGCACAGATTGCCGCTTTTTCTGTAATTGCCAATACCTTATTTAACCTGGACGAAGCGAAATTCAGGAGCTAACAAGAACTTTTTATCATGGATATACTCAACGAACACTTTCACCAGATGAACCGTCGGCACTTCCTCTCCCGCGCGAGCCTGGGACTAGGTAGTGCGGCGCTGGGAAGCCTTTTGGGCTGCTCAAGTTCAGCTACGCAAGAAACAGCGGTTGACCCCTTGTCAGGAATATTGGATAAGCTACACTTTGCCCCCAAGGCCAAACGGGTCATCTATCTTTTCCAGAGCGGTGGGCCTTCTCAAATGGATTTGTTTGACTACAAGCCTATGCTGACCAAAATGCACGGCGAGGAGTTGCCTGAATCCGTACGCATGGGGCAGCGCCTCACCGGGATGACCGCCGGACAAAGTTCTTTTCCCTTAGCTTCTTCGCTTTTTGACTTTCAACAGCGGGGACAAAGTGGCGCCTGGGTAAGCGATCGCATGCCCCACACCGCAGAAATCGCCGATGAGCTTTGTTTTATCAAGTCCATGCATACCGATGCCATAAACCATGACCCGGCAATCACTTTCTTTCAGACCGGTTCGCAGCAACCGGGACGCCCTAGCATTGGCTCCTGGCTGAGTTATGGTTTGGGCACGGATAATCAGAATATGCCTACCTTCATTGTGCTACTTTCCCGGGGGGCACAGCGCCCGCAGCCTATCTATTCCCGGTTGTGGGGCAATGGGTTTCTAGCCTCGCTGCACCAGGGCGTACAGTTCAGGGCGGGCAATGACCCGGTGCTTTATCTGAATAATCCCGATGGCATCAATGCCAGTACGCGCCGTCAGGTGCTGGATTATCTGGGTAAATTGAATGAAATGCGTTTGCAGGATTTTGGTGATCCCGAAATTCAGTCCAGAATATCGCAGTATGAGATGGCTTATCGTATGCAAACCTCAGTACCCGATGCGCTAGACTTGTCCACGGAGCCGGATTCTGTATTTGAAATGTACGGGGAAAGTGCGCGCAAGCCCGGCACCTATGCGGCCAACTGTCTGCTGGCTCGTCGCTTGGTGGAAAGGGATGTGAAATTTGTCCAACTCTATCACCTGGGCTGGGACCAGCATACTGATTTGCCCCGTGAACTCAGCTCCCAATGCCGGGATACCGATCAGGCTTCGGCGGCTTTGGTCAAAGACCTCAAACAAAGAGGTTTGCTGGAAGACACGCTGGTCGTCTGGGGCGGAGAATTTGGCCGCACCAATTATTCACAAGGACAACTAACGCCTACCAATTACGGACGTGACCATCATCCCCGCTGCTTTACCATCTGGATGGCCGGTGGTGGTGTGAAGAAGGGAATCACTTATGGCGAAACGGATGAATTTTCCT
>JBBSOG010000120.1:0-13289 GCA_038259985.1 Cytophagales bacterium | reverse complement strand
GTTTCTGAAAAAAAAATATTCCTTCAAAATTTCCATGATAGGGGCAGGAAATGTCTCTTCTCAACTGGCACCTTGCCTGGAAAGTGCGGGCCATGCGGTGATGGAAGTATTCAGCCGGGATCAAAAAAATGCCCGAAGGCTATGTGAAGAACTCTATCATGCCTCTGCTAAAAAAGACCTGGACTTTTCGCAGAGTGAATCCATGCTCTTCATCCTGGCAGTTCCTGACGATGCCATCCGGGAAGTGGCTGAGCGAGTGATTTTACCACCCGATGCTATCCTGATGCATACCTCGGGAAGTACGCCTCTGAAAGATTTAAAAAGGACACCACAGGTAGAGATAGCCGTATTTTACCCTTTACAGACTTTTAGCAAAAACAAGAAAGTGAATTTTGAGGATATTCCGATACTCATTGAAGCGAACAATGAGGAAACGCTAAGTACAGTCAAAAAACTTGCTGGGAGCATAAGTAAAAGTGTTTTTGAAGTCAGCTCCGAACAGCGAAGCGTGTTGCACATTGCCGCCGTATTTGCATCTAATTTCACTAACCATATGATCAGCCTGGCAGAAGATTTAACCAAGGCGTATGATATTGATTTTGAATTGTTGAAGCCTTTGGTGGCGGAAACCATCAACAAAAGTCTGGAAGTTGGGGCAAAGCAAGCGCAAACCGGTCCGGCTATTCGCGCTGATTTTAAGACCCTGGAAAGGCATCATTCATTCTTAAAAAAATATGACAAGCAACTGGCCCGAATCTACAAGCACATCACTGATAGTATTTTGTCGGGGAAAAAGTAAGATGATATTATTATGAAGTAATCTTGTACAAACATCATTAATGATGTTCGTACATCATCAAAGTTTTCTATTTCAAAACCATAAAAATGGCCATCGCGGTACTATCTTCCAACATGACCACGAAGGATTAGAGATAAGAAGCCATCTCCCGTTGAATTTTCTGCGCTTCTAGCCGGGCGGCTTCCGCAAACTCAACACCGTGAGATGCATAAATGATGCTCCGCGAGGCGTTGACCAGCAATCCAATATCATTGTTCATGCCATATTTGACCACTTCTTCCAGGCTTCCACCCTGTGCCCCGACACCGGGTACCAGTAGAAAGTGATCGGGAATAATATGGCGGATATCTGCCAGTGAAGCTGCTTGTGTAGCCCCAACCACATACATCATATTCTCTTCATTTCCCCAGTTTTTGCTTTCCCTGAGTACCCTTTCATAAAGTTTTTCACCACTTACCCGGAGCGCTAACTGTTGGAAGTCAGCACTACTTTGATTGGATGTTAGGGCTAATAGTATTACCCATTTAGAGGCAAACTGTAGAAAAGGTGTGACGCTTTCTGCTCCCATATATGGGGCAACAGTGACGGCATCTACTTGCATTTGCTCAAAAAAAGCACGGGCATACATCGTTGAGGTATTGCCAATATCGCCCCGTTTAGCATCGGCAATGGTAAAAATATGATCCGGAATATAGGCGATAGTTCTTTGCAAACTTTCCCAGCCTTTGGCACCCTGACTTTCATAAAAAGCAAGGTTGGGCTTATAAGCCACACAAAAATCAGCGGTGGCATCAATGATTTGTTTGTTAAAGGCAAAGATAGGATCATCCTCCCGAAGAAGATGTTTGGGGATTTTTTGAATATCGGTATCTAATCCTACGCAGAGAAAAGACTTTTTCTTCCGGATTTGTGCTATAAGTGCTTGTCGTGTCATAATTTTCAATAAAAAAAGCCGGTAACGATGGTTACCGGCTTAAATGTAAAACTTATATTTTTTTTAACGAAGGTCAACTACTTCAATGCCCTGATATTTGCTGGTATCAAATGAAAATACCGCGTTGGCAATTTCAGCATCAGGATTAAAGTTACTGATCTGATAGGTGTAGATCGTTCCGTTTTTATCAAAAATCTCCCATTTTTTTAAGGTGCTATCACTTTTGCTGATGTGAAGGCGAATTTTAAAAAACTGGTTATTGGTATTTTCAGGAAGTAAATCTACGACATTAAACGCTTCTCCATTGACAGTCTCTTCTTCCAGGAAAACATATTTAAAACCTCTTTGGTAGGCATTGTAAATTTGTGTGGGCGAAATATCGCCTTCAGAGGGATCGTAGTTGTCAATATTCACTTCGTTCACATCTTCCAGATAAGTCCAAACAGTACTCCCATCGTTGATAATTTCCTGTCCACCCATTTTTAGCCGGTACTTATCTCCATTGACAATGATTTTTCCCTCAAAATCTTCACTGATAGACTGGGTCTTATTTTCCATAGAGTAAGAAAAATCTGACTCAAATGAGCCAATGGTCTGGTATTTTTTGCTCATCGCGTCCAGAATCTCTTTCGCTTTAGGGTCATATTGCGCAAATGCAGATTGGGCTACCAAAAGCACCAATACGGTCAGGCAAGCCATACCGTTTTTTATGTCAATTTTTTTCATTTGTAATATTCGTGATTAGGTTTCTTATTTATTGTCAAGATTATTCAATAACTGTTCCAAACTATAGTCATCAGAAATGAGGACTTCGCGAGCTTTACTTCCTTCAAAAGGCCCAACGATGCCTGCCGCTTCCAGCTGATCAATGATCCTTCCCGCACGATTGTAACCCAACTTAAGCTTGCGTTGAATCAAAGAAGTGCTTCCTTGCTGATGATGCACAATTAACCTGGCAGCATCTTCAAACATATTATCCCGGTTTTTGAGGTCAACTTCAGTGATATCCGTGCTTTCACTATCGTCGCCTACAAATTCAGGCAGTACATAGGCAGATTCGTAGCCTCTTTGTGAACCTATAAAATCGCAGATTTCATCTACTTCCCCGGTATCTATAAAGGGACATTGCAGGCGAATAAGTTCGGAATTAAGCGAAAGTAGTGTATCCCCTTGCCCTACCAGTTGCTCAGCACCTCCAGTATCCAGGATCGTTCTAGAATCTACCTTGGAGGTTACCCGGAAAGACAACCTCACCGGGAAGTTGGCTTTGATAATACCGGTAATCACGTTGACCGAAGGGCGTTGGGTCGCGACGACCAAATGGATGCCAATTGCCCGGGCAAGCTGGGCGAGCCGTGCGATGGGATTTTCCACTTCTTTTCCAGCGGTCATCATCAGGTCAGCCAACTCATCTATAATCAGGACGATATAAGGCAAGAAACGGTGCCCTTGCTGTGGGTTAAGTTTACGGTGAACAAATTTATGATTGTATTCTTTGATGTTACGGCACCCGGCGTCTTTCAACAGATCGTAACGGGTGTCCATTTCAATACATAAAGAATTAAGGGTATAAATCACTTTCTTGGTATCGGTGATGATGGCTTCGTCGCTGTTAGGGATTTTAGCTAGAAAATGACGTTCCAACTTATTATAAAGTGTTAGCTCTACCTTCTTGGGATCAATGAGTACAAATTTGAGATGGGAAGGGTGCCTTTTAAAGATCAATGAAGTAATCAGCACATTCAGCCCTACCGATTTTCCTTGCCCGGTAGCCCCGGCAATAAGGATATGGGGCATTTTGGCCAGGTCGGCGATGTACAGTTCATTAGAAACGGTTTTGCCCAGGATAATGGGAAGCTCATGATTGCTTTTCATGAATTTCTCGGTCATTACCACCGAGTTCATGCTGACGATTTCCCGGTTTTTGTTAGGTACTTCAATACCGATAGTACCTTTACCAGGAATTGGGGCGATAATACGAATACCCAGGGCAGCCAGGCTCAGGGCGATGTCATCTTCCAGGTTCTTGATTTTTGAAATTTTCACACCGGCTTCCGGCACTATTTCGTAGAGTGTTACGGTAGGGCCAATGGTAGCTTTGATAGATGAGATACCAATTTTGAAGTTGATCAGGGTCTCTACAATGTTATCTTTATTGTTTTCCAGTTCCTCCTTGGTGACTTTTACTTTTTGGTTATCATAGGACTCCAACAAATCAGGCGTAGGATAGCGGTAAGAGGATAAGTCCAGGGTAGGATCATAATTTTCCATCTGACCGGACGCTCTTTCATCTCTTTGCTCTGCTACTTCCAACTCATAATCTGCATGGTTTTCAACTTGTTTAGTAAAACCGGCAGTTGTTTCTTCAGGAATAGTATCTTCAATTTCTAGCTCAGGGGATGCCGAAGCAGTACGGTTCTCTTTTTTTAGATCATTTTTGGTACTTTCCAAATCAAAGGAGTAAGCATCATCTTCTTCAAAAACGGCTTCTTTTTTATTAGGAAGGTGAGCAGGTAAATCAGTATTTATGGCTGGTTTTTTTTCTAGAGAAGTAGTATCCTTAGTACTGGGCTTGAGGTGGAAAAAGGTGGTAACATTGAAAAAGTAAATCACAAAAACCAGTAAGGTGAAGATGAGCAATAAAATGGTGCCCCATCCCATCAAGCCGTCAGAAAGTACTGCCAGTTCGTAACCAACGCCACCGCCTAAGAACCCCCAGGGAGATGGCCCATCCTGCCTAAATACAATGTAACCCAACAATACACTTGTCCAAATCAAAAAGAAGGCAACAAATTTAAAGCTCTGGTAAGGTGAGGCAAGTTCCCTTTTGAAAACAATCTTTGCCCCAACAATAAATAGAAGGGGAGGAATGAGCATAGAAGCCAGGCCAAACCAACGATAAATGAAAATATAACCTGCCAGAGCCCCAATTAGGCCTAGCCAGTTTTCTACCTCTAAGCCGGAAGCTTTCAAATCCGTATCAAATACCGCTTCCGCCACACTTTGGTCTGCCTGACCGGTGAATATATAGGAAATGAAAGAAATCAACAGGTACAATGACAAGACAACCAGAAAAAAACCGCCTGCCAGATGAAATCTTTTGTCCCGGTAGAAAGAGGAACGGGCTTTCTTCTTCTCCTGGGTCTTTTTAGCCTTTTTGTACGTGTTTGATTTATAGGTTTTCTCTGCCATACCAATGGATTAGGACTGCTCTTTGAGGCGCAAAATTATGAATAAGCATCCAATATACATAAAGCAAATTCAAAACGTAATCCTAAGGCTATCAATTGTGAAGGGGTGGGAATGCACAAAAAAATTGAAAAAAATTATCCTGGGAATCAATGTTTTTTCCTGAAATGCTGTTACCAGTCAGTAATCCTTAATCTGTTAACCTTATGCAACATTTTTATATCGTGATCAAATAAATTGAAACATGCTTCAACAAGGAAACACCACATTGTGCGAATCTGAAAATGGCAGGTTAAGCATTCTGAACAGCGGTATTGCTTATAAACTGTATTTTAAGAACATGATGCTGATACTGACTTCTCAGCAACTGCATGCTTTAAAAAAATATTTGGAAAACCTGGACCCCGAAGCCTGGTTTGTCACCCCGGATGATGAGTTTGCCCTCATTTATTTTACCCCACTCTGCGCCAACTACTACATGACCCGGGAAGACCTTAGTGAATTACTTCAGTTATTGCTGGAGGCTTTGGCAATGGTAAAAGTACATCAACGCTTGTTCTTCAAAAATGAAAGAACAAGGATCAATTGATATTTTTATCAAGTATTAGCGCATGAATTATATCAAAATAATAGGACTTATAGCCTCCATTCTGGGGGCTATCGTTTTAGTGGTAGCCGCTTACTTATCGTTTAACGCAGAAAAAGTCCACCTGGAACCTTTTCTGTTGGGTATAGCTGCCGTATCCGCTGGCTTGATCTGCATTAAAAAATCACGGGAAGAATAATCAGTTTAACAAGATTTTATTTCCTTCCAAACCTTCTAACAATTCCAGTTTATAATTACTATCTGATTGTAAATAACCAACCCGGGGAATAATCACTGCGCCCAGCTTTTTCTTTTCCATATTGGCGGTTAACCCTAACTGAACTTTTGATTTACCTAATTCCTTAGCCCGCATAATAGCCTGAAACAATGCTTGCTTATATACTTTAAGCTCATTGTATTCATAATCCAGTCCAAGGATAACGCCCTGATAACTCTGTTTACCGATGTGATTGAAAGCCACCCCGATCATATTTTCATTGTCTTTAGGATAGTAACATATACATTCCCAGTGCCCGTCTTCATTCAATTGCTTGAAAAGCGTTGGGGGATAGGCAATATTGTTAAAAGCGTGGTTAGCCTGATGAACCTGCAAGTACAATTGATAAGCTTTGTCAAGTTCCTCGCTAGATAAATGGTTTTTTACCCGAATAGAAAGTCCATTCCTGTTTTTCAGAATGTCCTTCTTGACATGGCTCCTTGATTTGGGCGAAAGCCGGGAGATATATTCTTCGCTATCCTGGAAAGTGAGGTCATTAATTTCCGAACCTTCCGGCAAATCTATCTTCAAATATCCCTGATGATAGAAAAAATCTTTGAGTTCGTCATCATCAGCAGATATATCCCTGATCATGACCATTTTGGCATCAAATTTAGTTTTTAGCTTTTCAATATTTACGCTTAGTAACTTCAGTGCCTCACGATAATGTGTATTTTCCCGGTCCAGAAAAAGATGTTCACCATCAGTGACCAAACAACCCATGGATAATACCTTAGACATCAAGTAATATGGGTCATTTTTTCTGATCACCTCCAACTCTTCGGAGACACTTGGTTTTGACAACACATCGTCTTTCCAAAGCCCAACAGTAAAAAATGTGGCCAAAACAATACGCTCAGCCTCATCGCGAATAATGAGATAAATAAAGTCCCAATGATGGTCTTTTCGCTCATTTCCCTGAAAAGCCCGTTCAAGCAAAGCCAAACCCTGATGATCAAAAATACCTTTATCCAGGAAGCAAGCATTCCAGCTTACAGGGTCAATATCGGATATATTATACGCTAACTGTACATGCAGTTTTTTTGGATGCTGTACGGTAATGCCTTCACTTACATCTACTAAAGGAAGCTTGAAAGTGGTACGTACTTGGTTGAGCGACATGCCTTCTTCTTCCAGGCTTTTAGGATAATGATACACCATAGCTTCTACAAATGCTTTGATCTCTTCCTGCTGGTTATGCCGGGAAATAGTAAAACGTATTCCGGTATTTTTGACGGGCACCACTGGAAAAGTCGCCAGGTTGATATAAAACCCCTCGTTCATGAGCCTTTTGGCAAAATTATAAGCCAGGGCAGGTATGCCTGTGCCAATAAAATGTACCGGGCAGATATTTTCCTGGATAAGGGGTAGATTGGTCTGCCGGATGAGCTGGTTGCAATAATTTACTTTCTCTCTTAATTCATCCTGCAACTGGTAAATCTCATCAGTGAGGTGAATTTTGGCGGATGCTAATGCGGCGGCTACGCTGGCAGGTTCTAACTGTGCAGAGAATGTTTGCGGGCCACCAAAAATTTTGCAGGTATCGTATAATTTCTCATCCCCGAAGGCTACCACACTACCGCTGGCACCAAATGTTTTGCTGAGCGTACCTACTAAGACCATTCTTTCGGGTAGGTCACCGATCTGGCTCATCACATAGCCTGCGCCATGTTTACCAGCCCAACTCATGCCATGTACATCATCTATATACAAATGTAGCTGAGGATATAATGCTTGCAAATATTGCAAGTCCTGAATAGGAACGGTGTCCCCGTACATAGAATATACACCATCTGCCGCATACCACATCTTATTGAATTTGCCCTTTCCTCTCTTGAGCAAATCTTCCAGCATGTTCATGTCATTATGCTTAACGATTTGTACGGCAATCCCCCTGGGTTTGAGCAATTGCGTGGCATTCTGAACACTGGCATGCACTTGTTGATCAAGTATCATGGTATCTTCATCCCTAACAATGCTTGGGATAATGCCTATGTGGGCTAGCGTACTGTTCTTGGTGATCACAATGGGGCGACGATAAATTTGCCTCAGTGCTTCCTCCAGGTCTTTATAAATGACAAAAGATACATAAGTTTTAGATAAAGGAAACTGGGTGCCATACCGCATAATTGCGTCGCAAGCGGCTTCTTTGATCCTGATATCTTGCTCTAATCCCAAATAACCAGTAGTACCAAAGTGAAAAAGTGTTTTTCCATTGATTTGAATATGACGCCCATCAAAATAGTCACCTTCTGTATAAAGGTGTGCCAAGCCTTCTTTTTTAGCATTGAGAATCAAATCACCAATGGTGTCCAGAATGTTATTGTGTTTGGATTTAGCCATACTTTACCAATTAAATTATAAATGAAATTACTTAAATGAGCCTTTCTTGTGATACAAAGAAATAGTAGCTAAAAGGGTCTTGTCCATAAATGATGTCGGAGATAACCGACAATGAGAAATTTCTCAATATCGCTTGGCGAGATATGTCCATTCTCAATGTTTCGGCGTCTGATAGTTTATTGAAATATAAGAAAGTAAGTAAGCCTTTTTCTTTTATAATGAAGTCTTTCCCCTCTTTCAAATTGTACTTGTGACACAATAGGTTAATCATGCGGCTATTTTGACCATCTACTGGGGTAAAAATATGTTCAATTAGAGTGAGGTTCAATGGCAAATGATCCTCATGTAATATTTAAAGTATTACTAATGATGGAGAAAGTTATTTTGATGTCGTTTTACTTAAAGATCAAATTTAAAATTTATATAAAACATAATTAATCAATGAATTTTTAAAACAATACTTTTTTGATCATTAACTGATAGGTATTTTGAGAAAGAAATGGCCATAATAAATACCGTATAACCTGAAAATAAAAAGACATTGAAGGCGTAATGAATTAATCGAACAAAACTTCTAAGGGATAAAAATTCAATAAGTGCCCTTAAGAAGGGGCGAGGTGAAAATATTCTTAAGTCCGGTATTGAAATAATGATTATTGGGAAAGATAAATTTTAGGGAAAAAGTATGAAAATATCCCTTTTACATTTTTTTTGAAATAGATTTTCAGATTGGATATACTATGAGACTAAATAATAGGTGTTTTTTTGACGATTGAAAGGTTTTTTTATGTGAAAATAACTGTATATTTAGTTCGTATTTTAATTTTTTAGATGATAACTCCTTAAGGGTAAGCACTTTTCCTTAAGTTATTAGTATTCTTTGCCGGGTTTTATTCACTTTTAGGTAAAATAAAAATTGAAAATCCCGGTAAAACTATAAATATAAATTTTGCAAGAAGTGATGGGTGCAACTAAGGCTTTTACTATACTGCCTAATATTTTACGGCAATCCAACTATATACGGGAAGAGCAGGAGAATCTTTTAAGAGAAACTTTTGACCTTCTTACATTGGTAAATCAAAGCTATCAGGCACTTGAGATCGGTGAACTGGACAATATTTATGCGTTGAGAAGTGCCTTAGAAGACGTGGAATCAGTGAAGAAAACGTTTATGGAAAGCAACTTTCCATCCGATATGGAAAGCCTGGGCTTAGCTTCTAGCATTAATTCAAGTGAAGAATTGGAAACCTTTGAGCGAATGGTCTCTTTCTTTGAGAAAAGAAAACCGGTACAAGGTATCTCCTGGGAAATGTTTTCTATCCATCACGGACAACTTTACCTAAAGAGTAGTGATGAACGGGAACTTGTTAGGCTGGAAATAAAGCGTAAAGAGGCAGTAAGCAAGTTGATTGACGCTATCAAGGCAGTAGAAGATTTAGGGCTAATTGCCTTTGAAAATTTTGAATCCCCGGTGATTGGAAAAGAGGGAGAAGATTATACCCTTAAGTCGGATTAGGACTTACCATAGCCACCACCACCGGGCGTTTCTATGGTAATGCTGTCTCCGGCAAGCATGTCTACCTGATCATTTCCTTGCAAGAATTCCTGTCTGTTATCTGTCCGTATCACAAATTGTCGCCCGGCTTTTCCTTTACTTCCCCCTTTTAGACCATACGGAAGTTGTTGGCGATGCTGAGATAAGATAGTAAGAGAAACTGGCGCTGAAAACTTCAGACGCCTGACAATTCCATCACCACCCTTCCATTGACCTTTTCCCCCTGAGTTTCGTCGGATTCCAAAGTGCTCCAGGATTACCGGATATCGAAATTCCAACACTTCGGGATCGGTAATTCGGGTGTTGGTCATGTGTTGATGTACCGCATCAGCACCATGAAAACCTTCTCCCGCGCCTGTGCCACCGCCAATAGTTTCATAATACCCAAAATGCCCGTTCCCAAAGAGCAGGTTATTCATCGTTCCCTGGCTACAGGCTGACAGTTCCAAGGCTTTCAATAAAGTATCTACTATCCGTTGACTGGTTTCAGTATTGCCACCCACTACTGCCGGGCATGCCTTCGGATCTTCAGGGAAATGTGGGTTAAGAAAAGAGCCCTCCGGAACAAACAAGCTCACTGACTGCATTAGACCTTCGTTCAACGGAATGGCTTGTTTGACCAGTAGCCGTAGCACATAAATAACCGCACTGTTCACAATCCCCAACGTTGCATTCAGATTAGCGGTATGGGTATTGCCACTGCCTGCAAAACTAATTTTAATAGATGCTTTTTCAATTTGTATACTGACTTGAATGGGTGTACCATCATCCAGGAATTCCCGGGCATGATACGTGTCATCTTTCAAACTCAATATACTTTCACGGATGCAACTGGCGGTGTATTGTTTTAGTGACTTCATATAATAATGTACCTCGGCTATTCCATACTTCTTACAAAGTCTTTGGAGTGCTTCAACACCAAAAAGAATGGAAGCCAGGGCACCGTTTAGGTCAGCAATATTTTCTTCTATTGTCCGGCTGGGATACTCTCCGCTGCTCAAAATGTCACGGATTTGCTGCCACTGCGCCTCACCTTTTTTGATTAAATGGGTAGGGGAGATGACAACGCCCTCTTCTGCCAGATTCTTGGCATCAGGAGGCATAGAACCAGGACGTTTGCCCCCTAATTCGGCATGGTGTGCCCGGTTGGCTACATAACCCGCCAGTTTGCCATCATGAAAAACGGGGCTAATGAGTGTAATATCAGGAAGATGCGAACCTCCGTACCGCGGATGATTGGTGATGACGACATCGCCTTCTTCCATCTCTATAGCTTCGCGAACACTCCGTACACAGATACCCAAACTCCCCAGGTGTACCGGAATATGGGGCGCATTAACGACCAGTTCACCATGTTGATCCAGTAAGGCACAGGAGAAATCCAAGCGCTCCTTGACATTGACAGAAAAAGAAGTCCTTTCCAGCAAGGCGCCCATTTCCTCGGCAATAGCGCCAAAACGATTGGTGAACAGTTCCAGTTTCACCTCTTCCGCATGGGCTAATTGCCGGGACAAAGATGTTTGTCGCGTTACAATTGCGTTGTTAAAGTGATCAATAAGCATAGACCAGCCTTTTTCCACCACCATCGTACAATTGTTGCTTACGACCAGCGCTGCTCCCTTCACACTAGCCCCCGCTTGAAAAGATTCCCAATTATACACGGGTATTTCGCTCCATTCGTCTACTACCCAGGATGACTGCCAATCTACAGCCTCTGGAGAATATTGCGCTGACTTTTCAGGCACATGCGCCTCTTCGGTGGGTTTCGTTGAAGCAACTACTTTGATTGATTCAATTTCAATCACTTGCTTGAGTAACCAATGTCCGAAAAGCGAAGTGTATTTTTCCCGAAAAGCGTGTTGCAGATCTTTTGCGAAACTGCCTGCTGGATAGTCTATTTCTAGGCTACTTTCCTGGCCTTGAAAGCGCAGGTAAAATTTGACAAAACGTATTTCAAGTTGATGCTCCGCATAGCCTTCTTTTTTTAAAAGTTTAAGGGCTTCATCCTGTAACTTTTGTGATATAATTTCCAAATCGTCAAACCCTACAAGCGGTCGTAAAATTTGTCGGCTGGCAAAGCGTTCTACTGTTGCTTGTCCCATGCCATAAGCACTTAGTAATCCTGCATCGTAAGGTACAATGACTTTCTCAATGCCCAGGTTTTCAGCTATCTGGCAGGCATGCTGGCCACCAGCGCCACCGCAAGCTAGCAGCGCATATTCTTGTGGGTCGTAACCCTTACTGACGGAAATTTTACGAATGGCGTCGGTCATTTTCTCATTGGCAATGGTCAGTAAGCCCAGCAGAACCTCATCATCGGAAAATGAACTCCCTTTTTGCTTTACCATTAGCTGTTTCAGCGCCTCCAGGGCTTCTTTTGCTTTAGCTATGTGGATAGGGATGCCAAAATGCCCTTCATGAATCCTGCCCAATAATAGATTCACATCGGTGATCGTTAATGGACCGCCAAAACCATAACAGGCAGGACCGGGACTTGCCCCGGCACTCTCCGGGCCAACAGTAAGTTTGTGTCCGTCAAATGAACAACAGGAACCCCCTCCGGCAGCAACAGTTTCTATTGCCAGGGAAGGATTATAGAGGCTGATATCCCCAACCTGGGTTTCATAACGATAATCAAAATCACCGTCGTAGCGGGATACATCGGTACTGGTACCACCCATATCAAAAGCGAGAATTTTATGGATAGCAGGGTCAGTTTTACTGATTAAACGGCAAATACTGGCAGCACCAACTACGCCCCCGGCAGGGCCACTCAGTAAGCTATCTTTAGGATGATAGAGGTCTGCACTCACCAAGCCCCCGGCGCTGGTCATCACTTTGAGGGAACTATCCATTAGTTTGCTGCTCACATTTTGCAGATAGTTTCCTACTTGCGGGGTGAGGTAAGCATTGATCAAAGCAGTCTTAGCGCGCGGTAGTATTTTGATGGCGGGGGCTAATTCCGACGAGCAGGAAACATACGCAAATCCGGCAGATTGTATTGCTTTTCGCAGTTTGATCTCATGGGCATTATTAAGGTAACTATGTATCAAGGCGATAGCAATTGTTTCAGAACCTCCCGATTTAAGTTCTTTGATAATCCTTTCTGCTTCTTCATCAGTCAGTGCAGTGATGACATTTCCCTGGGCATCAAGCCGCTCATTTACTTCAATTACCTGATGGTAATAGGGTTTGGGTTTGATAATATTCAAGGAAAAAATATCAGGCCGCTGCTGGGTATCAATGGCCAGCAGATCATGGAAACCTTTAGTAAGCAGCAGTGTGGTTTTGGCTCCCTTATGTTCCAGCAAGGCATTGGTGCCCCGGGTAGACCCTAGGCGCATTTCCATTGGCGGTAAATTTTTGTTGAGCGGCGTTTCTGTTACCAACCGTGCGGCCAGAATAGGAGCTTCTTCACCGGAGAAAAGCTCAAAATCTTTACTCTCCATCTCCTCAACTTCCGGCCATGCACTGAGGGTAAGCAAATGGTTTTCCGGTTCGTATTGCTCTACAAAAAGATCTTCGTGTGCTTCCCCTAAAAACCTGAATTGATAACCATTAAAGATGTTTTGGTGGCTTGCCCACTGAGCATCAATTTGTAACTTC
>JBBSOG010000119.1:0-13316 GCA_038259985.1 Cytophagales bacterium | reverse complement strand
GAATGTACACGATGTCTACCTTACGGTACTGCTTAGATAAAAAGATGTATAATAATGTAAAAAACCTTTTGGCAATGTCCTTCTCATGGTATCCCATAGACGCGGAAACATCCATTACACAAAACATAACCGCTGAAGTAGCTGGTTTGGGCACCCTTTCAAAATTGTTGTACCGCAAATCCACATCCTCAAAGAAAGGGATAGTCATTTGCAATCGCTTCAATTTCTCTAGTTCTTGCTCGATCTCCAGTCTTCTGGCATCGTCGTCTTCTTTGGAAAGCTCATCTTCCAGTTTCTTGATCTTCTGGGCATAAACACCCCTTAATGAAATCTGACGGGCAAGCGAATGGTGAAAACTAGCTTTGATATTGAGCCGGGAAGGAATGCTGTCTTTGGTATAACCTGCCCTTTGGTTACGAAAAGTATCGGTACTTTCCATATACTTCTTCACCATGTTAGGCAGTTCCAGGTCTTCAAAAAAGTATTTCAAAAACTCTTCCCGGGAAAGTATCACCACAAACTCATCCTGGGAAATTTCCGGGCTATTGGAACCTTTCCCCCTCCCCGGGCCACCGCTACCTTCTTCAGGTTTCGGCACTTTATCCCCTTCCGAAAACTTATCGTTTCCTGGTCGGATGTATTGTTTTTTGCCGGAACGCTGATCATGCCGGAAGTTAGGCTCGTTAATTCCTTTGATGGGAACTTTGACCTTGCCACCGCCATGACTATCCTTGATGCTCTCCTGGCTGATAATATCAGGTATAGCTTCCTTGATCTGATCTTCAACCCGTTTTAAAAACTTCTGCCGGTTGTTGGTAGATTTTCCCTTAATGTTTTTTCTTCTGTCAATAATAGTACTCATACACAAGCATTTAAATCAAAAGTCCATGACAACTAGGCCATGGTCTTTCTCACTCTCATAAACCAATCTACCAATATTCTGATCTGTTTAGCCGTGTAGCCCCTGTCCATCATGCGTTTGGTAAAGTCATGGTGCTTCTTCTCATCTTCCTCATTACTTTTGGCATTGAAAGAAATGACCGGTAACAGATCCTCGGTATTGGTGAAAATTTTCTTCTCAATCACATTTTTGATCTTTTCGTAGGCATCCCAACGAGGGCTTTTGCCTCCATTATTCGCTTTGTAGCGCAGGGTAAAATTGGTTACCTCGGCACGAAAATCTTTGGGGTTAGCGATACCCGCGGGTTTCTCAATTTTTTCCAGTTCATCGTTAAGCATGCTCCGGTCTAAAATCTCCCCGGAATCAGGGTCACGGTAATCATTGTTCTGAATCCAGTAATCGGCGTAGATCACATATTTCTCAAAAATATTCTGGCCATAAGTGCTGTATGATTCTATGTAGGCTTTCTGTATTTCATCAGCGATAAATTCCGCATATTTATTGGCCAGTATGGACTTGATGATATTCAGATATTTTTCTTCGCTATCCTTATCCATTTCCAGTTTGATCACTTCCTGCTCAAGCACATAGAGCAAATGCACGGGATTGGCCGCCAGCTCTTCATTATCAAAGTTGAAAACCTTGGACAGCACTTTGAAAGCAAAACGGGTAGAAACCCCTTTCATTCCTTCATTAATTCCTGCCTCATCCCGGTACTCTTGAATAGACTTGGCATTGGGGTCAGTTTCTTTGAGCGTTTCGCCATTGTACACCCTCATCTTGGAGTGCAAGCTGGAATTTTCAGGAACTTTCAGGCGGGTCATCACCGAAAACTGCGCCAAAAGGGACAAAGTCAGCGGGGCACAGGAGGCTTTTCCTAAAGAACTCTCGCGGATCAGTTTCTTATAAATGTTGATCTCTTCATCTACCCTCAGGCAGTAAGGCACCTGTACTTTGTAAATACGGTCAAGGAATGCCTCGTTTTTCTTATCGTTGGCAAACTTAGCCCACTCCGATTCATTAGAATGTGCCAGGATAATCCCGTCAAAAGGGATAGCACCGATAGGCTCGGTACCTTTGTAGTTATTTTCCTGGGTTGCGGTGAGTAAAGGATTAAGCACTTTGATCGGCGCTTTGAACATTTCCACAAATTCCAAAACACCCTGATTAGCCAAGCAAAGTCCTCCGGTATACGAATAAGCGTCCGGATCACTTTGCTGAAAATCAGCCAGTTTCCTAATATCAACCTTACCCACTAGCGTAGAGATATCTTGGTTGTTCTCATCACCAGGCTCCGTTTTGGCCACTCCAATCTGATCCTGAACCGATGGATAGAGTTTAACTACTTTGAACTGATTGACATCCCCATCAAATTCGCGCAACCGCTTGGATGCCCAGGGGCTCATGCAGGCCGGAATGTACCTTATGGGAATTTTGTATTCCTCTTCCAATTCTTTTTGGTAATCAGCAAAAAGGCCAAGCGGACTTTCATACACCGGGCTAATTTGATTGCCTGCTTTCAAGGCGTAGATGGGCATTTCCTGGATGAGGTGTTTGATTTTTTCTGCTAAAGAGCTTTTGCCACCACCCACCGGCCCCATAAGGTAAAGGATTTGTTTTTTCTCTTCCAGTCCCTGGGCAGAATAGCGGAAGAACGAGACAATCTGCTCAATCGTCTCTTCCATACCATAAAACTCTTTGAAAGCGGGGTACACCTTTATTACCTTGTTGGAAAAAATCCGACTGAGTTGGGGGTCCCGCTTGGTATCAATAAACTCAGGCTCACCGATTGCCTTCAAAATTCTCTCTGAAGGCTTGGCATACATCTGCGGATCTTTCTTACTTTCTTTCAAATATTCCGAAACAGACATTTCGTTGAAAGAAGTACTATAATTCGTTTTAATCTTATCTAATACACTCATAACATCAAAGATTATTAAGGTTCAGAAATTATGGGAAACACGATACTTTTTATCATGTTGGATTAAGAAGGGGGCCTACTATAAAAAGCTATTGTGTGATAAATAAGTTCAGCATATCACGATAGCCAACACGTATGCATAACGAAAAATTGATTGAAATATGTCAAAAATTTGAAATCAAGAGAAGCCAAATTATCGGCATTGGTGTCCATCAATTTTTAAGAAAACATTTAATATAATTTAATATTCGCATAATATCTAACATTCACTATTGTATTTTCTTAACAGTTTGTACAAAGTATGTATTCATGCACGTTTAGATTTGATCCATAAAAATATACTGAAAATGAAAAAAAATGCCATTGTTACCGGTGCAAATGGAAATTTAGGAAAAGCCATTGTCAGGGGCTTACTACAAGCTGACTATCGGGTTATAGGCACAGTAAGGCATGATGATGTGGGCAGTGAAAATGAAGGATATCCGAATTATGAGAAATATACGCTTGATGTAGGCAATCAAAAAGCGACCGAAACGTTTATACATTACGTAACCCATAAATTCGGGGATATTCATTTTTCCGCCCTCTTAGTAGGGGGATTTGGAATGAATGCTTTTGAAGATACTACTTTGGATGACCTTCATCAGATGATTACGCTTAACTTTGAGACTGCCTTTATCAGTTCGCAAGCTATTTTTAGGCAAATGAAGACCCAAGCAGAGGGGGGAACAATCATGTTGATAGGGGCAAAACCTGCCTTGGAAAAAGGCGCCTCCAAAGGAATGACCGCTTATAGCCTTTCAAAAAGCCTGGTGATCAAACTTGCTGAGCATATTAGCGCTGAAGGGGCTGCGCATCAGGTGCGTGCCTCAGTAGTTGTCCCCAGCGTAATTGACACGCCTCAAAACCGGGAGGCCATGCCGGACGCAAACTACAACGAATGGGTAAGCCCGGAGCAAATTGCCGAAATTAGCGTGTTTCTTGCCAACCAACCTGCCACACTCTTACAAGATGTTGTTATCAAAATTTATGGCGAGTCCTAGTAAGATAGTACTGATTTGATGGGGTAATTAGCCAAATTTTTCCTTCCGTTCAGAAAAGCCAATTCCAGTAGAAAAGATACTTGCACCACCGTCCCACCTGATCTTTCTACCAACTTGCAGGCGGCCAGTGAAGTGCCCCCGGTAGCCAGCAGATCGTCATGGATAAGTACGTTCTCTCTTTTTTTGATAGCATCTTCATGAATTTCCAAACAATCGCTGCCATATTCCAGGTCATAGCTTTCACTGATTGTACGGAAGGGTAGCTTTCCGGGCTTACGTGCCAATACTAAACCAGCAGAGAACCTTTCGGCCAGCAATGAGCCAAAAATAAATCCTCTGGATTCTATGCCCACCACTTTTTGTATGCTTAGCCCCTCGCTAAGCTGATAGAGATATTCGGCGGCTTCTTTGAAAGCTACTGGGTTTTCAAGCAGGGTGGTGATGTCTTTAAACACAATGCCCGGTTTAGGAAAATCTTGTACTTCTCTGATGTATTTATTGAGAGGGTGTTCATTCATGGTTTCAGAAATTATAGAATGCCGGTATTGCGTCGGCCGATGTTAGGGTTTAAAGTAGCTATATATATCATAAGCTAGTATGGGTATTTTCCACAAGCGTAATAAAAGCCTGTTTTAAGATACTTTTTATAAGGATTCCTCCTATAGATTTGTTTTTAATAAATAAATCTTCATCTACAAGTAAGAAATATGAGAGAAATTGAATCATCCGCAAAAAAAAGTATTTATGACAATGCTAAAAATCACTTTTTAGGAAATTTTCCCAAGCAGTTACCCATAGAGCAGGCTTATGTGCATATTGGCATGTACCTGGGTTGGGTCATTGATCATGAATTGTACTCACCTTACTTTGCGGAGGAAGCTGAAACTCAAATATTCAGATTCAAAAACCGTCAGATTAGTTGCACTATTCTTTCAGAAATTTGGGATGGCTATTTAGGTTATGAACTTTTCAGTGAGGAAGGCAACCTATTTACTTATTATTATTACGGTGGTGGTGTTTATCGCAAGGATTATCAAACTTTATTGGCCCCCGACCTTCCCTCCATTTATCATGTACAGGATGACTGGGACTCTTACGATACTATGGCACAACAAATAAGCAAGCGGTTTGAGGAATGGAAAAAACTGATTGAATAAAAAGTTTTTCATTTATTAGCCTTATTGCCTATTTTTCCAATCTCTCATCATGTTTTACCATTTATCCTGACCGATTTGGAAGAAATAGAGCTTATACTTGCAAGATTTAGTGAATATGCCTGGGGAACCCATTTGTTGGTTCTATTGCTAGGGGGCGGGCTTTTCTTTATGCTCTATTCACGCTTCCTACCTTTTCGTCATTTAGGTCATTCAATCAATGTCTTGCGGGGAAAATATGATGATCCTAATGAACCCGGAGAGATCAATCACTTTGAAGCGCTCTCCAGTGCACTGGCCGCTACCGTTGGTATGGGCAACATTGGTGGGGTAGCTGTAGCGATCACGATGGGCGGCCCCGGAGCGTTATTTTGGATGTGGGTTAGTGCTTTTGTGGGTATGGCAACCAAGTTCTTCACCTGTTCTTTAGCGATTATGTACCGTGGACATGACAGCGAAGGCAAACTTCAGGGCGGGCCAATGTATGTGATTGAAGAAGGTTTAGGTAAGAAATGGAAGCCATTGGCAATTTTCTTCGCTATTGCCGGTCTTTTCGGGCCATTGCCCATTTTTCAGGCTAATCAGCTTACCCAAATCTTCCGTGACGTTGTGCTCATTCCCAACGGAATCATTACTGAAGAAACTTTTACAGTAAACTTGATCTGTGGACTTGTCATAGCTGTACTAGTTTCTATTGTCATTTTCGGAGGTATCAAAAGAATCGCCCGGGTGGCCAGTCAGATGGTCCCCAGCATGGTAGTGATTTATGTGCTATCTGTGGTTTATATCATATTTACCAACCTGGAAGCCGTGCCAGAGAGTTTTTCCCTGATTTTTACAGATGCATTTTCTGGAAAAGCAGTCTTAGGAGGTTCTTTGGGGTCAGTCATTGTCATCGGTGCCAGAAGGGCCGCATTTTCCAATGAAGCAGGTATCGGTACCGCTCCTATGGCACATGGGGCTGCCAAAACCAATGAACCTATTCGGGAAGGCTTGGTAGCCATGCTCGGACCGGCGATTGATACACTGGTAGTTTGTACCATGACAGCCCTGGCTATTTTGATCACTGATGTTTGGAGAACTACTGATGCTGATGGGGTCACGCTTACTGTAAATGCTTTCAACAAAGCCCTGCCCACTAACAATTTGGGAGGCTATCTGCTGGTCATTAGTGTGTTGACATTTTCCTTATCATCTTTATTTACTTTATCGTATTACGGCACCAAGTGTTTCTCTTATCTTGCCGGGGCACATAGGGCACACTATTTTAATTATTTTTATATAGCCTCTATTATTTTAGGATCGGTAGCCTCTATTTCTGCCATTATCAACTTGGTAGACGGTATGTATGGGCTTATGGCTCTTCCTACCATGATTTCTGCGCTTCTTTTAGCACCAAAAGTAAGGGCTGCCGCCAAAAAATATTTTAACAACCTAGAAAAGCCAATAAAGAAACAGCTAGGGTAGAGTGCTACAAGGTTTGTAAAAATGTCCTGAATTCATCCGTATCATACTGCGCCAGGCCCTTTTTTTGGTAGACCAATTTTCCCTGCGGGGAAATTACGTATGTGGCTGGAATAGATTGATATGCAAGTTCATCAGGAAGCGTAGAAGCGGGAAAAAGAAGGGGAAACCCAAAAGGTTTTCTATCCATAAATGCCTTGGCTTTATCCTGTTCCATATCTACGGATATGACTAGAAATACAATGCTGTCATCTTCTTTTAGGCTGTTATACAGTGCGTTGATTCCCGGCATCTCGGCAATACAGGGCGGACACCAGGTCGCCCAAAAATTGATAAAAATGACCTTGCCTTGGAGTGACGAAACGGCCATCTCTTTGCCATGCATGTCAGCCACTTTAAAATCCAGTTCAACACTCTGTGCCTCCATTTCATTTTCTGCATTTGCGTTGAGTAATCCCGTAGCCAGCACGCCCCTTTGGATAAAACCAAAGACTTCAGCTTGCCATCCTCCCATATATACGACTGTAATAAACAGCAACACGAATATCCAATCCAGGTTTTTCCTCAATTTCTTAATAAGCATGGCTATTGTAATTTTCACTTAAGTAACACATCAAAAAAATTCCAAATTGAACGATTAAATGCCTAACATTGGGCAGCAAAACCGTATGCCAGTGCTGCCTATAAAAACACCTCTTTTCTGTCTCTGTTTTTTCTTTTGTTTGAACTATGTGTCGGCTCAAACATACAGCAGTCTGCATCGCATTGATGCACTACATTATACTTTTGAGATTGAAGTTAGTGATCAGCATGATAAAATTACGGGCCATTGTAGCATTTTATTCAAAGTAAAGCAAAACGCTTTGGATACCCTTATCCTTGACCTCATTGCCCATGACAAAAGCGGAATGGGTATGCTGGTGAAAGAAGTAATGCTCAATGAAAATACCATCAGGTTTACGCAGAAAAAAGAGCATCTGTTGATCTTTCCTGAAGCACCTCTGGAAAAAAACTACAGCGGCAGTATTCAAGTAAGTTATCAAGGTGAACCGGAAGATGGCTTGGTCATTTCAGAAAATGAATACGGAGACCGCACTTTCTTTGGTGATAACTGGCCTAACCGCGCCAGATATTGGCTACCGGTGATAGACCACCCTTCAGATAAAGCAACTTGCGAGTTTAAAATTACCGCTCCTGCGCATTATAAAGTCATTGCCAATGGCCTGCTGAGGGAAGAGTCCTTTTTGGGAAAGTTGTCCGGAGAAAGCAAAAAACTCACTCATTGGGTCAGCAGCCAGCCCATCCCTACCAAAGTCATGGTGTTTGGCGCCGCTAATTTTGCGGTTTTATATGAAAAGCCTGTGTTGAATATTCCTATCCAACAGTGGGTATATGCCGATGATCGCGAAAGTAGCTTCGGGGATTTTGAACACACTGCTAATATCCTGCATTATTTCAGCCAGTTCATTGGTGATTATCCCTATGAAAAGTTGGCAAATGTAGAATCCAAAACCAAATTCGGGGGCATGGAAAACGCTTCTAATATTTTCTATAATGAGCTTGTCGTGGATGGAAATAACAGCATAGAAGCGTTGATGGCCCACGAAATTGCCCATCAGTGGTTTGGCAATGCCGTTTCTGAAAAATCATGGGAACATATCTGGTTAAGTGAAGGCTTCTCTACTTACTTATCCCACATGTATATGGAGCACACCTATGGCAGCGATACTTTGATCAGCTTGCTTAAGGATGATAAAAACAGGGTATTTTCCTATTACCGCAAATCCCCTACTTCCCCGGTAGTAGATACCACTGAAGAAAATATTTTCCGCTATCTGAATGCCAACTCCTACCAGAAAGGTTCGTGGTTTTTGCACATGCTACGCCAGAAAGTAGGTGACCAGTCGTTCCAAAAAGGGGTTAAATTATTTTACAAACAAGAATGTCATGGCAGCGCCGAAACTAAAGATTTCAAGCTGGTGATGGAAAAGGTTTACGGTCAATCTTTAGACAGCTTTTTTGAGCAGTGGCTTTACCATCCCGGACACCCGATTGTTGAAGGTAGTTGGAAGTTTTCCGGCCTGGGCAAGAAACTAAAGATTGAGTTGGAACAAGTGCAGGAGAACGGGCAAATGTATCATTTACCCCTAGAAATTGGGGTTTATTATGGGGAAAATGATGAGCCGGAAATTCACCAAATCACTTTTAACCAAAAAGAGCAAAGCTATTCCTTGAAGCTAAATGCCCAACCCAAAGCAGTGGCATTAGATCCGAATGAGAAAATCCTTATGGAAACTCATTTTGTCAGTAAATAACCAGTTTTTGCTTTTGACCCTACAGGTGTGACAGTGGTAGAGCCTTCACCAAAGCTTCACTTGATAAACACTTCATCATCATCTGCTACAAACATGCGACTGCTTTCGGTGTATTCGCCTCCATTGGGATCTTCGTAGATCAGGTCAACATAAAAAGCTTTGTAGCCTGAAGCTGGAAATTCTTCCTTTACCAGTATTTCAGAAAGGTTTGAAGCATCCAAATTTTCACTTGTCCATTCTTCATCCCGAAAATCTCGGTCATCGGAACCAGCAGACCACAGCAAAGCATCTATCACTTTGCCGGAAGATGCAGTAGTGATAGCCAGTGTAACGCCTCCCTCATCATCCGATACTTTCCATTGAAGGTCAGGGAAAGATTCTTTTTTTAAGGTGTAGCCAAAGAAAGCGCTTAGCGCCTGTAAAGACAGCTTCTTATCACCCAACCCATGTCCGGCATTAGGTACATAAAGCAGGTGGTTTTCGCCCGGAATACTGTCCAGATAATTTTTGATGGCATCTACCGGCCAGTACTCATCATTGGTGCCGTTGATGATCAGTTTGGGCATATCAAGTTTCTCGCGATAAGCATAAGGATCTACTAACTGGGCGGTTGTATCTCCTTTGCCCGTTCTGACCTGTTGAGGAATGCCCAGATTGACATAATCCTGAATCTGAACGCTGTAGTCTTTCCACACTTCCACCTGGTAATCCAGGCTGACTGGCATATTGAGTACATCAATCACCATCGGGGCAATAGCTGCTACGCGCGCATCACTGGCCCCGGTAAGCCAGGTCGTCCACCCTCGTTTAGAGCCGCCTGATACCAAGAAACGATTGATTTCGTGGTGCAAAGTTTCGCTGGCAAATTCCTGTACGGCATCCATCGCTTTCACGGCTGACTTCACCATAGGAAAAAGTAAAGGCCAAGTGTAGTCCCCATCGTTCTGAAAACTATGCAAGGTAAAAGAGATCAAGGCATCTTCTTTCAGATTATCGTACAGGGGCTGATTGGGGACCTGTCTTAAAATGGAAACGATCGCTTTGTTTTTGTCTGCTATCTGGCTGAAAGCTTGTAAAGTTTCGTCATCCTGCCCTTTCCAATTAGGCTGTTCAGCAGTATTGCTACCCCCGGTAATGAAGAGCAGCGCTCCCTCATACTGATTATCCTCCGGCACCAGTACAGTCAACTGATGTGTCCAGGTATATTCCCTCCACTGTTGAGCGGTGAGCAGAATATCATAAGCTTGTATTTGATTAATCTGAAATGAATCCGTGACCTCCCACTGAAACGCTGAGTCTTGCTGTTCCAAATATCTTTCTAGCGCATTTGCTGGGGTAATCGGAGTAGTTTCTGCCACTTTCACCTGTTGCTGTTGGCTACAGGAGCTGAGTAACAAGTATAAAAAAATAAAGGATATCAGGCTAAATGAATAGTAACGCATAGATATAATATTGATGAGTAGATAACATAACTAAATTAATTCATGGGAAACGCTTATCCAACATTACTTTTCTTCTTTCACCCAATCCGCGTCTACGCTCACGTACTTAATGGTTTTAGCATCTTCCTCCTGGTCCCGGTGATGGAAGCTGTATACGATGTGAATACGCCCGTCTTTCCCCTCAACGATGGCCGGGTAATGACTTTGTGTTGCTTTATCTCCCCGCGTATCATTTTCCAGATGCCGGACAAAGGGCCAGCTTTTGCCTTCATCTTCCGATAGGGCCAACGCCAGGCTATGACGGCCATCTTCGGTATCGTTATATACCATCAGCCAGTTGCCATTTTTCAGTGTCACCCCATCAAAACCTGCGCCCGGATTGGGCAACTCGGCATCTCTGGGAATTGACCAGCTCTGAGCACTGTCCGTAGAAACGGTATACTGCATGCGGTAAGGTTCCGGGCCATTGTCCCGAAGGTAGGCAATCAGCGTTCCGTCCTGCTTCTTCAAAATAGTAGGTTGAATACCAATCCCTCCGACCACCGGATTGCTGGATTGCCAATGTTTGCCCAGATCATCCGTATAGGCAAAGATCGCACAATCCAGGCCATCAGAATAGAGGGGAACGATGATTCTATCCCCCAGCAGCAAAGGCTTGTTCTTGGTTTACCAGCCGATACGCCGGGAGATGGGATAGCCCAAATCTTCAGCAGTGTACGCATCTCCTTTATAAATTCTGCCACTACGAAGCATGTTTTTACCTCGGGCTAGGCTGTCTAATTTGGCTTTGTAGTTTTCCCAGCTTTGTAATTGTGCCTCAGCTTTCTCCTGACTTAATTGAGTGAGTATAGTATCTTTAAAATACTGCTCATATCCCTCCATTTGTTCATGCACAGAAGCTACAAAGCGATCGTTGGGCTGGATGCCCCTTTCGGTTTTATCACCGGGTTTCATATGTAAATCTTCCTGCCAACTCCACGCAGGAGCAGCCTTTCCTTCAGGATTATCACTAATGCGATATTTGAGCAATGAAGTCTCCCACTGATTGGCCAGCACTGTATACCACATCAACCACAGTCGGTTTTGCTGATCTACAAACAGCATGGGATTGACATCGGGAAAGCCCGGCACATCAGCCATGATGAAAGTAGCTGACCACTGCTTCTCCCCTACTTTCAGCCTCGCGCCCATGATGCGCACATCATCTGCCCAGCGCTCCCCGGAACCCTGAAACCAGGCAGCCAGCAGATCGCCATTGCTGAGTTCTACAATGGTTGGTCCATGCACATGTTCGGGTTGGGTGGGGAAAATAATTTGTTCTGCAAAAGTATTTTTTTCCGATACATACGCTATTTTCTCCTGTGCTTGGATCTCACAGTTCCATATCAAATAAAGGTATAAAAGTACGGCAAGCAAAAATTTCAGCTTCATGATGGATACTAATCTTTAGGTTAGTATCCTAAATTACAATAAATGCAGAGGGCAGCAAACCCTTAAGTCACGCATTCCTGTAATTATTAAAAAGCGACACCGATGGAAAAGTTGCCATCAATATATATTGGTCTTGATCCACTTCCTTTTAAAACCATGCCGGGATCATAACTTCCTCCCAGGTTAAAATCTAAGTAGCCTCGTTTGCCCAGTCGCCTTTGTATACCATACAATAGAGACACGGTACTATTGAAGCTCGTGCCTTGAGGCACATAACTTTTACCGTCAAATTCATATCCCTGACCCCAGGAATTATTACTTTGTAACGAAAAATAATTGGCCGAAAAATTATTAGCACTTTTGCCCTTTTTGATACGACCAGGCAAGCTATAATAGTAACGTATGCCTGCATCAAGCCCCACTTTTGTGTTTCTCCAACCGCTTATTTCGTTCCGATATTGAACTAGCACTGAAAAGGGCACATTGATTTTTTTTTCAAAAGCAATGACATGTTCCATCATCAATCCATAATAGCCTCCGTAGCCTAAATGTGATAAGCCAACTTTAAACATGGCTTTTTCTTCCACCGTTGCCCTGGTGAAGTACTTGTATTCTTCTTTTAAAGAAAAATCAGACGCTTCGGCTGACTCTTCGCTATATTCTACCAGCACAGTGTCCTGCTGAGCGAAAGCTGAAGTTAATAAAATAAAACTAAGGGCGGTGAGTACTGCGCATCTCTTCATTTTTCAGATAGTTAATGGTGATTGGGCTAAAACTGGTTTTGATATGAATCAAAGACAAATCGGTAGCATAGCTGACAAATAATCTTTTACAATCTAAGTCAGTACCGAAATCCCATTTTCCGGGGATACTCACATAAATTGATTCGCAGGAAGTTGCCAGTTGATAGGCATAGCGCATAGGGTCAAGGGTGGCAAAAGTAATTTTGGTGCGTGATGCGTTGATATCTAACGCTTTTAGCTGATCCTGAGTAGTAATGCTAACTTCACCGTAATTAGTCTCCAGGGATATCGCTCCCTTCACGTCATAAAATTGCAGGTTGCTTTTACGGCTGGTTCCACTCAGTTTTCCCTCGGTATGATGGGTAATTACGTCACCGTAAGCTATATTCAGCTTTATATCACCTACCACATTATCAAGCGATACTTCGCCAAATTCAGCCATAATGTCCAGGGTAGCGAACCACTCCTCCACAGCAATATTGCCGTAACGGTTACTGATCGTCACTGTCCGATGATGGGGAACCCACAACTCATATTCAGCCTGAAGCTTACTATCCAGATCGGAAATACCTTCTGATATCAGGAAATAGTTTTTGATAAGCTTATGGCTGCCGTCTGTTTCAATTTGATATCTTAGCGCCGTCAGATCTTTTTCAGCTACCCTTCGTTCCGGATGCTTAGCGGTTAGCTTCATCACCAGTTTCACTTCATCCCGGTTCCAGCCCCACACCTTGATAGAAGCCTTTTCTGCTACTATTTTTAAAGATTCTTCCGAGCTGAGATCAAAAGTTCGGTTGATCGTTTTGGTAACCACCTGAATTTTTTCCTGGGCAATAGCCAAGCTCATATTCAATAACACCAACAAAAAGGTCCATGTGATTATTTTCATTATAGCACCATTT
>JBBSOG010000118.1:0-13488 GCA_038259985.1 Cytophagales bacterium | reverse complement strand
TTTTTGAAAACTCATCCTTTCGCAGTTGAAGCATACTTTGAAACT
Source organism: Cytophagales bacterium (assembly GCA_038259985.1). Classification (GTDB taxonomy): domain Bacteria; phylum Bacteroidota; class Bacteroidia; order Cytophagales; family Cyclobacteriaceae; genus Catalinimonas. The sequence continues at coordinate 13,443 of JBBSOG010000118.1, read as the reverse complement.
TCATTAGTATTAACTTTTGCTATTCCCAAAGAACAATTAGAAAACTTAATTCCTCAGTGTTTGGAGTTAGATACTTTTCAAGAACAATGGGCTTTCATTGCTGTAGCAGTTGTTCAAACAAAAGGACTAAGACCAAAAGGGTTTCCTAAAGTACTAGGGAATGATTTTTTACTGGTTGGCTATAGAATTTTTGTTCGCTATACAACGAGTGGAAACAAACGTTTAAGAGGTCTTTTCATCCTAAAATCTGAAACTAACAAAAAGAAAATGGAGTTTTTGGGTAATATTTTTACGCATTACAATTATTCCACTGCAGACTTAAAACAAACAGTTGACAACCATAAGATTGAGATTATATCTTCCAATTCAGGTTTTAAACTTTCAATCAATACTGATTCGGATAAAATTGCGCTTCCTAAAAGTTCCCCATTTAATAATTGGAAAGAAGCAAAGAAATTCGCGGGGCCTTTACCTTTCACTTTTACATACTGTCCTAAAAACAAAAAAGTATTAATGATTGAAGGGGTTAGGCAAAATTGGCAACCTCAGCCTGTTCAGGTTTTAAATTATCACTTTACTTTTGTTGATCAATTAAATTTAAAGAGTATAGTTTTAGCTAATGCTTTTATCCTCAGGGATATTCCATACTACTGGAAAAAAGGTAAAGTAGATCAATGGACGAAATGAGAAAGCCATTTCAAGGGGTGAGCAATATTTTTCGGTTTAATTGGCACTTCTACCTCATTGCATTGGTATCGGTTGCTCTTTTAATGATTATTAACCAGTGGCTTACTAGAGATTTTCAGCTCATCACTTTTGGAATAGCATTTCTAATTTTTGCCTCAACTTCAACTTCATTAGCTGTTTCAACATACATCTATGATTTGTCAGGTTTCTATAACTTTGAGTGGCTAAAGTTGAAAATACATCCTGACGAAAAAGTTTTAAATATTAATGCGGGCTTTGATGAAACAAGCAAAATTCTCAAAGACAAATTCAACCTTATTAACTTACAAGTTTTTGATTTTTATGACCCGAATCAACATACAGAAATATCTATTAAAAGGGCAAGAAAAGCATATCCTCCATTTGGCGAAACCCAAAAAATACCAACATCTTCCTTTCCTTTAAAAGACAATAGCATTGATAAAGCATTTATCATTTTTTCAGCACACGAGATCAGAAAAAGTGAGGAACGGATTCAATTTTTTAAAGAAATTAGAAGGGTTTTACAAACAAAGGGAATTGTAATTGTAGTAGAACATCTGAGGGATATTCCAAACTTTGTGGCTTACAACATTGGTTTCTTTCATTTTCTTTCTGAAGGAAGTTGGCATAAAACTTTTAGGGAAGCACAGTTGAAAACAATAGATGAATTTAAACTGACACCTTTTGTAACAGCATCCATACTTTCAAAAGATGGAAACACATATTAAAATTGTAGGTTACCTACTCATTGTTTTAGCTTTAATTCATGTCATCTTCCCTAGTTACTTCAACTGGAAAAAGGAACTTGCACCATTGAGTCTTATAAATAGACAAATAATGTATGTGCATACCTTTTTTATTGCGCTAGTAGTTTTACTTATAGGGCTTTTGTGTCTCACATCTTCTACAGATTTAACAAGCACAGCCTTAGGAAAAAAGATTTCAATTGGACTTGGAGTTTTCTGGATAGTCAGGTTAATCATACAATTTTTCGGCTATTCTACCAAAACCTGGAGAGGTAAAAACTTTGAAACAGCAGTCCATATTTTGTTTATAGTCTTATGGACATACCTAAGTTTAGTTTTTACATTAACATATTTCACCTGACAAAGAAACAACAGTAAGTCATCTTACAAGAGTGTAGTCAAAACATTATAATCAAAGTCAGGAAACCGCATAAAGTCCGGCAAACTGTAAAGCCTGATCCAGGTCTTCCATCAGGTCGTTGACATCTTCTATACCAACAGAAAGGCGTAGCAATACATCTTTCACACCTGCTTTGTTCCGCTCTTCGGGGGGAAGTAAAGAATGAGAGGTGCGGGCAGGCATATTAATGATCGTTTCTACCCCACCCAGACTTACCGCCGGGGCAATCACTCTGAACTTACGAACCAAAGCTTCTACCTCTGCCCCGCTCCGGAGCGCAGGCTCAAAAGAAAGCATGCCCCCGAAGCCGCTCATTTGTCGGCTAGCTATCTCATGGTCAGGGCTATCAGTCAGTCCGGGATAATAGACCTGCTGCACCCGTTTGTGCTGGTGTAGAAATTCAGCCAGCGCCTGTGCGTTTTTGTTTTGCTGTCCTACGCGTAAGGCCAGTGTTTTGAGACTGCGTTCAATCAACGCACAGGTGGTTGCGTTGACATTACTGCCCAGTATCTTGCCGCTTTCGCTGATGCGTTGTCGCAGCGCGTGGGAGGTAGCCACGGCACCAAACAGCAAATCGCTGTGGCCGCCCATATATTTACTGCCACTGTGGGCCACGATGTCTATGCCCAGCGTAAAAGGGTTTTGGTTGATAGGAGAAGCAAAGGTACTGTCAATCATGCTCAGAATACCGTGACTTTTGGCAAGTTCAGCGACCATCTTGATATCAGTTACCTTAAGCAGCGGATTGGATGGGGTTTCTATATAGATCAGCTTGGTTTCGGGACGTATAGCCGCCTGCATCGCTTCTGCATTCGCCTCAGCAAAACTGTATGCAATACCAAACTGAGGCAGCATCTGGGTAGCCATCTGGTAAGTGCCCCCGTACAAATCGTTCTGAAAAAGTACGTGTTCCCCGTGCTTTACCAGTGCCAGGATACTATTGCTGATTGCCGCCATACCGGAACCAAATAGCAAACCTGCTTCGCTACCTTCCAGGGCAGCGATCTTGGCGGCTACGACTTTCTGGTTGATCGTATTAAAGTTCCGGGGATAACGGATATCATCCTGATCCAGAAAATCAATGGCTGAGGAAGTAAAAATAGGGGTGTTAACCCCCTCGGTGTTCAGGCTTATTTCTTTTCCAGCGTGTACACATAGAGTCGCTTTTCCACTTTGAACTTTCATCTGTTTATAATTTATTTTCAACGGCCAGCGGTTCCCCGTCGGGATGGAACGAGCTAAGATGATCATCCACCTGTGTGAGAAATCTGCTGATGGCTCGTTTCATAACTTCTTATCTAATAGACTGAGGTGTAAGCCGGAAATATGAGAAAAATACCGGCAAGGCACAAACACACGAAGAGCAGAATTTTCTAAAACTAAAATGTTGTTCGGCAACGCTTTCGTGAAACAGGCCATTCGGTATTTATAAATATATGCTAACTTCCGGCTTCCATGGCAGATTTTGAAGAAACCATAGCAATCGCTTATCTACGGGAAGCAGAAGACCGTGACAACAAATGTATGCTCACCAGCGAGCGCCTGAAGGTCGTCTACCGGGGAAAGCTGCATGGTTTTGAACGTCATCATATAAAAGAATTGGGTTTCAACCATCGCCGACTGCTATTGCCTTTGGTGAGTGGAGGAATTACGGCACCTTTCAGCTTACTGGCTATTTTTCTCAATCTGTACAATCCCTGGCCGCTGATGTTTATGCTGTTTCTGGGCATGGCGCTTTTTTATTTGGGTTGGCAGCAGCATCCGGTGCTGACGGTGACCGACACGGTAAAAGCACATGACTTTTTTCTTGAGGAAATTTCCCCCAACCTAAATGCTTTCGTGTCTTTTGCCCAGCAACTCATTTTCCAGGGAAGCAGTCTGTTATTTTATGCCCTTCGCTTGGATAAGTGGGAGGAGGTTAAACATCAGGAAAAGCTAAACCTGGACATGCTTACTGAAAAAAATTACTTCCGTTTGATGAACAATCAACAGTTGGCCAGATGGCGGGTACAGCAGCGTGGCAGCGTAGGAGTCTACGTGCTCCTTCATATAGACCCCTTGAAAATCACGGCCAGCATCCGCTATGAAACTACCGAAAGGGGCGCGCCACAACTATACGCACACGTGTACGGTGGGATTGACCAGGCAGCTGTTGTGAAGGCAGAAGTTATTTGAATTTGTAAAACGATAAAAGCTTGTATATTTTGATCAGGCATGTTCTCACAGCTTGCTTCAAGAACATACCAGCTTAAACCCATATTATTCCTCTTTCTATGCCCAACCTGACCGGATCAGTTAACGCTACACAAGCCCAGGCACGTCAATGGATGAAGTTCGAGCTTTCTTTTAAGAGCGAGCGGCTTTATGAAAACGCCCTGTACGATCTTGATAGCTTTTATACCGTGTTCACCTCCCCTTCAGGAAAAACGCATAAAATTCATGGCTTTTGGGATGGGGGCTTTGATTGGAAAGTGCGATTTATGCCCGATGAAGTTGGCAATTGGCAGTACCAAACATTTTGCTCAGATGAAAACAACAAAGGTTTGGCTGCGCAATCGGGGAGTTTCCGTTGTGAGAAAAACGATAGTGCGTTAGCTTTCCATCAAAAAGGAAACATTGTTCATCACCAAGGAGATTACCATTTAAGCTATGCGGATGGCTCTCCCTTTTTCTGGCTGGCCTGTACAGCCTGGAATGGTACCCTAAAGTCTACACAAAAGGAATGGGATGATTATCTGGCGCATCGTAAGGCCCATCATTATAGTGTCATACAGTTTGTCACTACCCAGTGGCGCGGGGCGGAAGTCAATAGTCAGTTACAAAAAGCCTTTAGCGGACGGAGAAAAATTACCCTCAACCCCGCTTTCTTCCAGCACCTGGACCAGAAAATAGATAAGATCAACGAATACGGATTGGTAGCTGCCCCGGTATTGCTTTGGGCTTTGCCTAAAGGAGAAGGAAGATCGCTCAGTCCTGGCTACGCTTTGCCGCAGGAAGAGGCGATTAAGCTGGCGCGTTATATGGTAGCCCGCTACGGAGCACATCATGTGGCTTGGATGCTGGGGGGCGATGGATTGTACGTAAGCCTGTTTGAGCAGCGGTGGAAAAACATTGGCCGCGCGGTGTTTGGAGAAGATCATCCGGGAATAGTGGTCCAGCACCCTATGGGTCGCTCCTGGATTGGTGAGGCTTACGCTGATGAAGACTGGCTGGATGTAGTAGGTTATCAATCTAGTCATGGAATTGAAAGTGACACCGTGAATTGGATCAATAAGGGGCCGATGAAAAAGAAATGGGATAAACTACCTGCCCGTCCTTTGATCAACCTAGAGCCTTGCTACGAAGAGATTTTTTTTCGCAATACGGCTACTCATGTGCGCAATGCTTCTTATTGGAGTTTATTTGCTACCCCGGTAGCAGGCATCACCTACGGGGCCAACGGCATCTGGCCGTGGATACGCAAAGGTGAGAAAATTCTTAATCATGGTTCGCTGAGTGAGAAAAGCCCCAGCACATGGCGGAAAAGCATGGATTTTCCGGGCAGTCTGCAAATGGGTTACCTGGCAGAATTTATGCAACAGTTCGCATGGTGGACACTAAAGCCGGATCACAATTTACTCCACCAACAGCCGGGTGAACAGCAATTTGATCACTATGTTTCGTTGCTGCGCACCGATGATTATAGTACCATGTTGGTATATCTTCCTTTTAATACCGAAATACAAATCATGAACCCGCAAAACTTACAATATCAAGGCCGGTGGTTCAATCCGGTAGAAAATAGCTATACCGAGGCTGAAATAGAGAAAACATCTTCAATGCTATCCGCTACACCTCCCAGTGAGGGCGATTGGTTGCTGGTGTTGGAAAAAATGTAGAATGTAGTAAGTTGATGTACTGAATTTAACAAGAGGAATGGTATGCTATAAAAACATGGCAAACTTCAAGAAAGATAGCTTTAGCGCCTTCGTAATAAAACCACTTCCCCGCTATTCCTTCCTAAAAGGTATCCGGTAGAAAATGTAGTAGTCAAATCCAAAGTTAGTTTCATCTTCACCACTGCCAAAGCCGGGAATGCGGTAGGGTACCAGCGTACTACGGTTGCCATACCGCTGCCCAAAGCGGTAGCGCAGCGTATAGCCCAGGAATATATTCTTGAACAGTTCTACCTTCATCCCGGCGTTCATTTCTATCCAACCTACGCGCAGGTTTTCATTACTCTGGCTGATGGAAGAGGTCTCCCAAAAATTATCCTGAGTACGAAAGTTTATCTGGTCATCAATGATACTGATGGCATACTTCAGCCCGAAGTAGATGATATCATTACTGGCGTCAAAATTATCAGCTTTCTTATCGCGGAGCAGGTTAACATCTATGCCCAACTTATAGTAATCCCCATTACTTTTGTATTGAAAAGCTTCCTCTTCAGGGACACCGGCTTCATTCTGGCGGCTCAAATCAGCATGTCCATACTCCACCGCAAGCATGAAGCGGCGGATAGGCAAGTCGGCCTGCAAGCCATAGTAGGTGCCCTCCTGGTCTATAGCGGTCTGTATCAGTGAATTAATTGCCGGGCCAATACGCAGAGCGGAAGGAAGAAAATCAATTTGCATTTTCACCCTTTCTACCGAGTCAGGCTCAGTCGTCGCTGGTGGCTCTTGTGCCCATGCCTGGCCAACGAGAAAAAGGAACAAAAGCAGGCTAAAAAAATATCTCAAGGTTACGATTATTATTAATGGTCAGTTCTGTCTGATCTACTACGACAGAAGTAAAATCATAATCATTGCTATTCACATCTAAGTTGCGGGCCCGCACTTGGGGCTGACAATCAAAAAACTGCACATTGCCCACAATATAAGAAACATTTAGGCTACGGTTGACGATCTCACCGGCATTATTTTCAATCTCAAAAAGGAAAGTAGTATTGTTACGGCTAGTATCCACGGGCAGGCGTACACGGTCAAGCGCAGTGCGCTCATCTAAGATTACATTGCCCAAATCATCCGTAATCCTGCTAAAGGTCAGGGTATCCCGATTAGCTTCAGTTACATTCTGGATAGTAACAGTTGTATCAAATTTATAGAAGCGGGCACGGACGATGTTGGTATACTCATACTGACAAGTATAAATGCTGACATTGGGATTGGTAAAAAGGGTGACATCAGGTTCAGCCACCCTTACCGAATCAAAAGCATCATAAGCGGAGCGCAAAGCTACGTAGCGCTGGTTCACGCCGCATTCGGGAGAAACCAACTGCTGCTCCCGGGTATAGTCAAAAATAAGGGTATCGGTCTGTAGTTCGGCAGCACTATCCTCACGCCAGTTAACATAAAAAGTCACCTGATCGCCGGAAGGATTAAGCGGAAGTGAAATACGGCTGAGCAAGCTATCCTGCACATCCACCAGGTCACCGTTGCTGGCTAGTATAGATTCAACATAAATCGTATCATTCCGTACATCGCTGCGGTCCAGCTTCAGAAAATTGACCCTGACGGTATCATAAGCATCGGTGACACAACTAACGTTCTCATCCAGGCAGGCACTCAAGGCCAGGGGAAGTATCCATATCCATAACCAAAAATGACGATGCGAGTGTAAAAATTGCTGCTTCATGTATGGGATAACGACTCAAATGCTGTGCAAATATATGTAGGCAAACAAACGAAAACGAAAAAAGCCTTGTTCAGGGATGCACGAACACGAGCGCTGTGTTTATTTTTAGTAATTTTGCCGAAAGTTAAAAAGAAAGCGAGTTTGAAAACAAAAGGGATTAAAAAAGATAAAGTAAATGTCATCACTTTGGGCTGCTCCAAAAACCTGGTAGACTCTGAAGTGATACTTACCCAGCTCAAAGGTAACAAAATTAATGCTACCCATGAGTCTCAAAAAGATGACGCCAATGTAATCATCGTCAATACCTGTGGCTTCATAGACAATGCCAAGCAGGAGTCTATTGATACTATCCTCCGCTACGCCGATGCTAAAAATGAAGGCGCGATTGATAAACTCTACGTCACCGGCTGCCTCTCGCAGCGTTATCGTGACGACCTGGAAAAAGAAATCCCTGAGGTAGATGCTTTCTTTGGTACGATGGAGCTTCCCCTTTTGCTCAAGAAGTTTAAAGCAGATTACAAACATGAACTGGTAGGCGAGCGGATTACCACCACTTCGCGCCACTACGCGTACATGAAAATTGCCGAAGGCTGCGACCGTCCCTGTTCCTTCTGTGCCATTCCGCTGATGCGGGGCAAGCATGTGTCCACACCGATAGAAACATTGGTGCAGCAGGCAAAATCCTTGGCCCGCAATGGTACCAAAGAGCTACTGCTCATTGCCCAGGATTCTACTTATTATGGACTGGATTTGTATGGTAAACGTAATCTGGCAGAATTACTTCAGCATCTCTCCGATGTGGAAGGCATAGACTGGATTCGCCTACATTACGCTTTCCCTTCCGGCTTCCCTACCGATGTGCTGGACGTGATGGCAGCGCGCCCTAATATCTGTAACTACCTGGATATGCCGCTCCAGCACGGCTCCAGCCGTATGCTCAAGCTGATGCGCAGAGGCACTACCCGAGAGAAGACCGAAGCCCTGATTGAGCAGATTCGTGAGAAGGTTCCAAACCTTACTTTACGCACAACCCTTATTGCCGGCCATGCCGGGGAGACCGAAGCAGACCATGCCGATATGATGGATTTTGTGGAGAAAATGCGCTTTGACCGCCTGGGCATCTTCACCTATTCGCATGAAGAGGGCACCCATGCCTATGGTATGGAGGACAACGTCCCCGCTGAGGTGAAACAGGCGCGTGCCAATGAGGTGATGGAAATCCAGGAAAAAATTTCTTACGAACTCAATCAGGAGAAGATAGGTAGCATCCAAAAAGTATTGATTGACCGCAAAGAAAGCGGCAACTATATCGGTAGAACAGAAGGCGACTCTCCTGAAGTAGACAATGAAGTGATCATCCCGGCTGATAAGAACTACCTGCGCATCGGCGATTTTGCCCAGATCCGCATCGTAGATGCCACGGAGTTTGATCTGTTCGGGGAAGCGGTGAGTGGCGGAGGAATTCTATCCAACATTCAATCTCAGCAATAGCCGTAGTCTTAAGGTAAATGTTACACTGAGATTAAGAAAGCGAATGTTGCATGATTTCTGTTGAAGCTTGATTGATCGCATAGCGAGCTTCAAACCTCAATATATGGGCTTTAAACAACAGAAACAATATCGCCTTCCGGGCTATGATTATGCACAGGCAGGGGAATATTTTATTACCATGTGTACCAAAGATCGTGAACACCTCTTTGGTGAGGTACATCAAGGTACTGTCGTACTGTCCGAGGCAGGAATAACTGCCCAGACTATTCTTTTAAAAATTCCCGAACAATTTAAAAATGCATTGTTAGATGCGTGGGTTATTATGCCCAACCATGTGCATATGATTTTGGTAATTCATGAAACGTGTAGGATCATGATTGGTAGGAACATGATTAATCATGTTCCTACAAAATCAGGAATACCAAATAACCCAATGGAATTACCTGCGGATACCATCGGGAAAATGATGCGGTGGTATAAAGGGCGAGTTTCCTATGAATGCAAAAAATCAGGGATTAAATTTACTTGGCAGGCACGGTTTCATGATCATATCATACGCAATAAGCGTTCGCTGGAAAACATTCGCCGGTATGTACAGGATAATCCCTTGCGATGGGAAGAAGATATGTTTAATGCCGATTCTGATGCATACCGCATGAAGTTTGGCAAAATTATTATTGACAGACAAAAATAAACCAGATAATATTGTAAGCACGCGCAATATAGGCAATTACGAAACATTTCCTATTCCAACATAATCCGCACCTTATCGCTGCTGAAGCCAGCGAAGATGCCGTAGCCATTTTCTATGTTATTGTAGACCGGCACCGGCTCAGCGAAGGGATTGCCTTCCGTCTCGTTTTGCAAATCAGTAGAACGCAGGTAAAAATATTGAGCTTCGCTGAGGGAGCGTAGAGATATAATGTACTCTTTGACTGGCTCCTGCGAATAACTGTAACTCTCTACGTTGAAGCGAACGGTGTAAGTTTTACCATTAAATATTTCATCAGGAAACAATAAAGAAGAACCGTAGTAGCGGTCATCTCCACTAAAAAAGTCCCCCTCATTGACTACTGGATCATCGCTGGTAAGATAAACGGGTGCCAGATAAGTAATGGTATCCGTAATTATGTAGCTTTCATCTTCAGGATTGTATTCAATAATATATTGAGTAGTATACTGCTCTACCATAATCTCATAATAGTTACTTTCTCCACCGGGATCGGCAATACTAAGTCGGACTTCCGATAGATTAATCTGCTTTTCTGTTATCAGGGAATCACCATCATAATAGCTATATTCATTTACTGTAGTATCGTATTGAATATCTTGTATGGGAACCGGAGGACCAATAAAAGTAGTCGCCTCTACCGGGTCAAACCCAGCTTTGTCTATCTGTATGGTATATTCGTTAGCAATGCTGGGCTGAAAATCAGAGATATAGAGTGTCTGCTGTTCATCGTATCGAGGTCCGTACGGATCATAAGTGTCCTCTATCTTTATTTCCTCCAAAACTGCAACGGATTGTCCATTTTCAAGAAGAGTAATGGTAGCTCCAGAAACCCCGCTTAGGCGGGCATTGCTTAATACAGACTTGCTCTTGCTTAAATACACGCTTACAGCGCTACTGGGCTGGATGAATGCATTGACCACAATTTTCGGATTTTCAATGGGAATATCTACTTCCACTACCGTTTCGCAGGCGCTGATGCCTAAAGCAATTATCAGAATATACAAAAGACTTCTCATAGGTTTAGAATTTAAAGCGGTAGCTAAAGGATGGAATGATAGGAAAAAGACTGACCTGCTTGAATTCGGCATTACGTCCGGGGTCTTGACTGGCATCCAAGTATAGATAAAAAGGATTACGGCGATTGTAGGCATTGTACACCCCTAGTACCCACTGTCGCTCTCCCCATCGGGTTTTTTTCTTAAAGGTAATGCTGCCATCCAAGCGATGATATGCCTGCATGCGATAGCTGTTGCGCTCACCGTAGTAGTAAATGTCATTAGAGTAGTAGTTTGGCCTTGAAGCGCCGGAATATATGGCCGTGGGTAAAGAGATGGCATTGCCGGTGCCAAATACCCAAGAGAAGGAGAGGTCAATCTTTTCTTTCCAGGCATGTACTACCGCCAGGCTTATATCATGCCTACGGTCGTATTTGTAGGGGAAGCGCTTACCGAAGTTTAGTTCGGGAAACTGCCGATCGGTGCGGGAAAGCGTATAGCCCAGCCAACCGGTGGTGCGTCCCTGCTTTTTCTGTACCAACAATTCCAATCCAAAGCTTCGCCCATCGCCCACCGTCACCTTATCCTGCCAGTCCTGGTTGACATCAATAAAGCTTGCGCCCTCTTTATACTCAATGAGGTTGTTCATGGTTTTGTAATAGCTTTCTACGCTGACTTCGTAGCCACTTCTCCAGTTATAAGCTACGCCCAGTGCTCCCTGTTGGGAAGTCTGGGGCTTCACCTGTTCGGTAGCCGGAACCCAAAGGTCAGTCGGCAGGCCAATGCCAGAGTTGGTGAGTAAGTGGATGAACTGCGCCATCTGTACGTAAGAAGCTTTGAATGATAGCTGCTCATTGAGCAGATAACGCCCGGCAACACGGGGCTGCACCGAAGTATAGAATTCATCATTGACCCGAAAGCCGGAAAAGTGTACACCTACATTAAATTTTAGCTGACGGCTGAGTTCAATGTCATCTTCGGCATAAGCAGCAAACTCCACCGCCCGGGTCTGTTGTGCCCCGATGAGCGTATCCAGCGATTCGCCATAAGACGCATCATCGTATTGATAGTTCAGTGCCCCCGGCCGGAAGGTGTGGTGGATAGCGCTGGCCCCAAATCGTACCGAGTGCTGAGGCGCAGGCAAATAATCAAAATCTATTTTGGCAGCATAATCTTCAATACCCGACAGGTAGCGGGAAAGGCCCCGGTCTACCATGATCTGATTAGTGGTATCGTTGAGGTATTCGTAGCGATAATCTTCCGAAATGTCAAAGCGGTAGCGGCTGTAGGTAAGGGTAGTGTTACTAAACAATTTAGGTGTAAAGATATGGTTCCAGCGCAGGGCAGAGGTGATATTGCCCCAACGCAGCCCGGCCTCATCTTCGTCTTCTAGCGTAACCCCATTTTGCTGATTCTCATATTTATATCGGGCGTAGAAGTGGTCATCGCCCAGGTATGTACTCAGAAATAGACGATCTCTGTTGGAGAAACGATAGTTAATTTTAGCATTGACATCATAAAAGTAATAACCCACCACTTCATCGCCATCAGTCTGCGCTTTGATCAGTGGACGGGCCAACAGGTCTAGGTAGGTGCGGCGGCCGGAGATGATGAAGGATGTTTTATCTTTGACAATTGGCCCTTCCAGTGTGAGTTTAGAGGCGATGATACCAATAGAACCTTCTCCATGAAACTCCTTCATATTGCCCTCTTTCATACTGATGTCTATTACCGAAGAAAGACGGCCACCGTAGCGGGCCGGAAAGCCACCCTTGATCAGTTGCACATTATTAATGGCATCGGCATTAAAAACCGAGAAGAAGCCAAATAAATAGGAAGCGTTATAAACCGGCACGCCATCCAGCAGAATTAAATTTTGGTCAGGGCCGCCACCCCTCACGTAGAGGCCGCTGGTACCTTCGTTGCCCGACTGTACACCAGGGAGCAGTTGCAAAGTTTTGAGCACATCTACTTCCCCCAAGAAAGCAGGCAGCGATTTGATCTGCTCAATGGGTACTGAAATCGTACTCATCTGGGTGATTTCCTGTATTTTCTCGGCTTCCGCAGCAGTGATCACTACCTCGTCCAGCATGGCGCTTTCCGAAAGCTCAATAGTAAGCGTGGTATCCTGGCGAAATGGGATTCTGAGCACTTGCGGTTGATACCCTACAGATACCCTACATAAGAATAGATCAGCGTGATGCTGTCCGACGCCGGGAGGGTCAAACTATAGAATCCGTAAGTATTGCTGCTGGTGCCGCTGAGCGATGGCTGTCCAAAAACGTTGGCACCGATTAGGCTTTCTCCGTTCTCTTTGTCCTTGATATAACCGCTAACAGTAAAGGTTTGGGCATTAGCACTCAAAGAAATAACAGAGAGGGCTAAAACAACGAAGTAGTTTCTCATGAGGTTGGTAGTCGTAGGTGTAAGTCACAGGTTTTGTGACAAAAATCGTACGGAAATTAAGCAAACAAGTAGGTAATGCGTAAAAAAACATTTTAACTCAACGGCAAGTGGGCACGCGTTGTAAACGGGCGCAAGCTACACCCGATGACATCGCAAGTATTCCGGTGGACTATGGATAAGAAAGCAGCTATTCTCTTGCCTTTGAGGTATAGACAGTCATAAAGCATAAAAGGATGGACGTCAAGTAAAAAACATTAGCTTTTCTACATCGTACCTACTACAAAGCCGGAAAGAATAGATAAACATTTTAGGGCTACAGACATTTTCTTTATTTTGCACCAGCGCGTATAT
>JBBSOG010000117.1:0-13588 GCA_038259985.1 Cytophagales bacterium | reverse complement strand
ATTACCGTCTTTGGTCTCAACCTCCCATAGCATGGGCGCGATCTGCTCCTGGGCGTAACAGTAATCGTGAAGGCACAGCACTGCGCTCAATGTACCGATAATGAAAAGTGGGTTTGAAAGCTTTTTCATAGACAATGATACTCAAAAAATAAGCTGTACAAATTAGTTTTAGTGGTTTGTGAAATCTCTTTTGCAAAAAAAATACAGTGAAAAGACAGTATAATTTGTAATCCTAAAGTCCTGGTAAAATATGACAAATTTCTTCAAAAAAAGCTAGATTTGTTTTTTTTACCAGCAACCTCATTTAACCTAAAACGAATTGAAATCCTTTCTCCTTTTCTTTATTGGCCTCTTACTTTTTAGTCCGCTTTTTGCCCAGAAAAAAAACGCCGAATACCGGCTTTATCTACAAAAGACCAAAACGGCGATTAATATTGACGGAAGTCTGGATGATGTGGGTTGGAAGGAAGCACAGGTAGCCAAGGATTTTTTTATGATACTTCCGATGGATACCAGTCTGGCCCAAGTCAAAACGGAGGTGCGGATGGCTTACGATGATAATTTTCTCTACTTAATTGCGGTTTGTTACAACTTGAAACCCGGCCCTTATATCGTAGAGTCTTTGCGTCGTGACTTTTCTTTTGGTAAGAATGACAATTTTCTACTTTTCATGGACCCCTTTGATGACCAGACTAATGGATTTTCGTTTGGAGCCAACGCCGCCGGGGCACAATGGGATGGACTCATGTATGACGGGGGAAGTGTTGACCTGAGCTGGGATAATAAGTGGACGTCCGAAGTCAAAAACTATGAAGACCGATGGGTTTTTGAAGCGGCTATTCCTTTCAAAACGATTCGTTACAAAAAAGGAATTACCGAGTGGGGCATCAACTTCAGTCGCTTAGACCTCAAAGGGGCAGAAAAATCATCCTGGACGCCAGTTCCCCGCCAGTTTCCTTCCGCTTCTTTGGCGTATACCGGTACCTTGGTATGGGACCAGCCACCACCGACCGTAGGGGGCAATGTATCCATTATCCCTTATGCCCTGGGTGGTGTTAGCCGGGATTTTGAAAATGAACAGCCCAGCGAATACAGGGGCGATGTGGGGGTAGATGCTAAAATTGCCATCACTTCCTCGCTCAACCTTGACCTGACGGTGAACCCTGATTTTTCCCAGGTAGAAGTAGACCGCCAGGTGACCAACCTGGACCGTTTTGAGTTGTTCTTTCCAGAAAGAAGGCAGTTTTTCTTAGAGAATGGCGACCTCTTTGCCAACTTCGGTTATCAGAATATCAGGCCCTTTTTCTCCCGGAGGATTGGTTTGGGCACGCCTATCCGTTTTGGGGCAAGGCTCAGCGGAAAAGTGAATAAAAACTGGCGGGTTGGTGTGATGAACATGCAAACAGGAAAAGTGGATGAGACGGATTTGCCTGCGCAGAATTTTGCCGTGGCTGCCGTACAAAGAAGAGTGTTCGCCCGGTCTAATATTGGCTTGATTGTCGTGGATAAGGAATCGCTGAAATATACACCTAGTGCTGATCCTGAAATGCCCGTCTATTCACAGTTTAACCGTAACATAGGACTGGAATATAACCTGGCTTCTTCCAACAACATATGGACGGGTAAGCTGCTCTACTTGAAATCATTTAGTCCACAGAAAAATGAGCAAAACATGGTGCACGCTGCTAATCTGCAATATGATACCCGAAAATTCACCCTGAGCTGGCAGCACGAATATGTGGGGGAAGGCTATACGGCAGAAGTAGGTTACGTGCCCCGCAGAAACTATATCAAAATTAATCCGGAAGCAGCCTATCGTTTTTTGCCTAAAAAGAGTGTAATCGTAAGTCATGGACCTACTTTGAGTTCTACCTATTTTCTCAATCACAATTTTAAAGAAACTGATCACGAATCATACTTATCGTATGATTTTACTTTTCAAAACCGTTCAGCCTTAAGTGTGTGGGTAGCCAATAATTATGTACAGCTACTGCAAGCTTTTGACCCAACCAATACTTCGGGGGATACCTTAGCTTCCATGTCTCAGCATCACTGGAACGCTTGGGGCACGGAATATGAATCTACACCCAATAGTTTATTTACCTATTTATTCTCCACCCGCTACGGTGGGTACTACGCGGACGGTACACGCCTGAACCTTACGACCGAAATGGGTTATCGCTTTCAGCCTTTTGTGAGCCTTGCGGTGCGGGCGAGCTACAACAATATTCTTTTGCCCGAGCCCTGGAACCGCAATGAATTCTGGTTGATAGGTCCCCGGATAGATGTGACAATGACTAACAAGTTGTACTTTACCGCCTTCATGCAATACAATCAGCAGTTGGACAATATCAACCTGAATACCCGCCTGCAATGGCGATACCAACCCGCTTCTGATTTATTCATTGTGTACACCGATAACTATTTTCCCGAGCCCTTCGGCGTAAGAAATCGTGCCCTGGTACTCAAACTAACCTACTGGTGGAATGTGTGATGGTTTTAGATTGAAAATTCAACATTCAACATTTTTTTTCTATTAGCTGTTTAATCTTTTCCAGGTGTTGATTAAATCCATTCAGCACAGAGTAAGATGTGCAACGCAAACTCACAGGATGCCCCTTACCGGTTGATCTTCTTATAGTTATATTAGGATTTCTTTACATTCTTCAATCGTCTGGCCAACTTTTCTTCGTTCTGTCTGCCATCCCAGAAGGTAATTAGACCAATGACATGTGCGGTTACCTTGTAATAGAGAACGATGTATTTGTTGACAAAAAACTTGTGGATGTTTCTCTGTGCATCTACCTGATAGAAGGTTGTAGGATTATTGGTGATGGCTGCTAATACTTTGTCTACCCGCTCTAAAAAATCAATGCTGGCTTGCATGCCCCATTGCCGATTAAGATGCTTTAACTGGTGTTCTACATCTTGTTCTGCCAATGGAGACCAGACGATCTCCCGATCTGGCGAGACCCGTTCTGCTTGAATCACAGATGATACCTATTTCTAAAGTTAGCCATGACTTCCGCGTGGGGCTTACCCTGGTCTTTGTCCAACTGTGCTAAACCTTCTTCTATGGCATCTTTCTCAACTTCAGATATAGCATCCCAAGGTTTGGCATCTGGAGCGGCGGTTCCTGGATTTGCTAAGTGAGTAATCATACCATATAGCTTTTGCAGTTCACTTTCTGGTAGTTGATCTACCATTCTAAAGATGTCTAGCTTTAATTCTGCTTCTCCCATAATTCATTGTTTTTCTCAAAGATAACGATTTTCTAGCGATATGGATTTTAGGGTTCAGGAAAGAAACGCTGTATTACTTATCAGAAGGATTGAGGAAAATCAAAAGCTAATAGTAGAAGAATAAAAATATATTTTCCATTTGCAAGATTTTAAGGTACAAAATATCAAAACCAAACAAACTTTGACTTTAAAAATATTTCTAGTTCCTAGTCATGAATGTAGTAACTGATGTGGAGTCTGTCTTGATCACGTATCCTGTTCTGTACGACACTTCTACTTCTCCACCTTTTGGATGAGGAAAGATGATACCTACTGACCAGTTGCGAATTACCGTACCACTTTGTAGTGTATCCGCTTTCTCATAGCTTACAGTTTCTTCATAGATGTAAAAGTTTTCATATGATTCTACTACAAGGCCATTTATTCTAAATGTCGGATCAGTTTGTCTTCGCTTTCCATTATCATTGAGGTAGTAGTAAGAGCTATCAGATAAACTCACCTTAGCAAAATATTTTTCCCCTATATTCAATGTATCTTTATTAGTTTCTATAATGATACTAGGTAAGCACGTGTCTGTCAGAGGGCGCTCATAAGAATTGGATTTGCAACCGATCAATATAATGTACATAAAAGCGATCTTAAACAGTCTTATCATATCGTAAAATCAGTAATGAAGCTCATGGAAAGAGACCACGAACTCGGGTTGAATAGCCTGGTATTGTATACCAATCAAGTTTTGGTAAGCGCATTGAATCTATATGTTTAAAACAGATTCAAAATCGTAGCCCTTGATCATGTTTTATATCAAAGGGCTACGATTAAGATGCAATTAAACTTAGGGGATAGTTAATCAACCAGGGTTTTGATTTTTTCCAGGTGTTGATTAAATCCAGTCATCACTTCTGCCAGGATTTGTATCTGTTGGTCTACTTCATCCCATTCACTCTGCTCAATGGCTTCTCTCACACGGGGCAAAGTTTTCACGCCGTATCCGGTATAAAAACCCGGCGCGTATATCTGATGACGAAACCACTCCCGGCCGGGTAAGCCTTCTTCCCGGGTCAAAGCCCTTTCGCTGGTATACAACATTTCATTAAGCTGTTTCAGCGAGCTTTGGTCTATGTCTGCCGGATTGATATTTTTTAAGCCCATGCTGAGCTTTTTCATTTTCTTTAGTTCGTTTTGGAGTGGCGCAAAATTAAAATATGGCGCTTCTTCTTTCTTATCCTGCACCACCAAGGGTTCTTTGGGATCTGCAGCGGCTGCATACATCCCTTCTTCAATCAGCTTGTTTTCTTTTTCTATCTTTTCGCGCATGTCATCCGCCAGTTGCATGACCTCCTCGGCATAGCCCGCTACGGTTTGGTAAAAATGGGTGAAGTCAAAAGGAAGCACTTCCGCATTGGCTAAGCGAAGGGCAGTTCTTCCCCCTACTTTGGCGAGCGCGATGCCGTAAGCAAAGTCCGGATCTTTGAAGCGGATATAATGATCGTAGGAATCATAGATGGAATGGTATTCACCACCGGCGTTTTCCCCGCCAAAACCGATGTTGAGTGCTGCAATACCAGCATGTTGTATGAAGGGCGAATAATCTGAGCCCGAACCCAAAGCGGATAATTTCACGCCTTCGCTTTCGTCTTTTCCCTGGGTCATGAGCATCGCGTTTCTTCGTCCGGCAACCGTAAGCTCCGTTTGTGGATCATCCACATCATTGGCTATTTCGCTGAAAAATTTCTCCAACGTATGCGAACCACCTGCATACAAAAACCCTCTGCCGTTGGAGTCAGAATTGATATAAGCCACCGCTTTTTCCTGAAGTTCAGCCATATGGTCTTCCACCCATTCGGTAGAACCGAGCAATCCAGGTTCTTCAGCATCCCATCCGCAATAGATTAGCGTCCTTTTGGGTTTCCATCCGGTTTTGGCGAGTTCGCCCACTGCCCGGGCTTCCTCCATTACCGCCACCATGCCACTAATCGGGTCATTAGCTCCATTCACCCAGGCATCGTGGTGGTTGCCCCGGATTACCCATTCTTCTGGAAATTCACTGCCTTCCATTTTGGCAATGACATTGTAAGCCGGTTGAAGCTGCCAGTCAAATTCCAGTTTGAGGTGTACCTGTACCGGGCCCGGGCCGACATGATAAGTGATGGGTAAAGCACCTCTCCATTCCTCGGGGGCTACTGGTCCGTTCAAGGCTTCCAGAAAAGGCTGGGCATCGCTGTAAGAGATGGGAAGTACCGGTATTTTCATAATGGTAGGTGCATCCTTGCGGTCCAGGCGTTGGGCATCCGCCGTGGCAGCATAGCCGGGCGTGAGTGGATCGCCAGGGTAAAGCGGCATGTCCAGCACCGAACCTCTTTGGACGCCAAATTCATTCTTAAAAGCGCCTTCGGGATAGACATTGCCCCTAGAGTAGCCATCATCTTCCGGGTCGGAATAAATTAGGCAGCCAATGGCCCCTTTTTCTGCTGCCAGCTTAGGTTTGATCCCTCTCCAGGAACCCCCGTATTTGGCAATGACGATTTTTCCGCTTACATCAATGCCCAGTTTTTCCAGCGTTTCATAATCTTCGGGAATACCGTAGTTGACAAATACCAGTTCAGCCGTGATATCCCCATCGGCGGAGTAACTGTTATAGGTAGGCAGCTGTTCTTTCTTTTGTCCTGATGTAGCATCTTCTTTGAGGGCAGGTTCTTCCAGTTTTGCTTTAAATCGTTGGGGCGAAGTCATTTCCAGCAAACGGACTTTGGGAGTGGGAAAGAGCACCTGATATTCTGCTAACTGCGCATCAAAACCCCATGCTTTGAACTGGGCAACCATAAACTCAGCGTTTTCTTTACCATAAGCAGAGCCGACATGGTGGGGACGGGCAGACAGGCGTTTCATCCAGTCGTCCAGGTTTTGCGCCTTGAGGTAGCTGTCAAATTTTTCCTCCAGTGCATGTTCTTGCCGGGCACCTTCTTCGGTAAAGCCTATGATGGGTTGATCTTGTGCAAATAAATGCGTGGCAGAAAATAAGGTGGCCGTTGTTAATAAAAATATATATTTCATGAAAATTTGGTTGGTGGTAGTATTGATAAAAGCAAATATAAGCGACATATAAAAATACAAGATGAAAATTTCTTAATTACGGTGATTTACTTTAAAAATAAAGGTCAACTACCTCTACGTTATCGGCCGTAACCTGTACCACTTGTCTGGGTACGCTCTGATCAGAAGAATTCGCTACAAAAGCCACCACATAGGTGCCGGGCAGGATATTAGTAAAAACTATCCTTTCATCATCTAAATCTACAACTACAGTCTGAAAAGCTAAATCAGCGGTAAAAGTATTGGTCACCAGGCTTTCTGAAGGGAATAGGCCCAGGCTCAAATTGCTGATCAAAGGGTTTTGTCGGGGATTGTCTGATCCGGGATTTAGGTTGACAATCAAATCACCCAGCGGGTCGTAAAAATCATCACTACAACTGCTAGCTAATAGGAAAATGAGGCAGTAAAGGCTAAGTAAAGTGTTTTTCATGGCTAAAAATGTATCATCCGATAAAAATTCCAATATATGGTTTCCCTCCCGGATAGTCTATAGTCTTCTTTAAAAAGCATTTCTTACCCTCAATATTTAATTACAGTAGGGAGGATTTAAACCATGTATGCCATTTTTCGTTTATTTTTTGTAAATTGGCGTATTATTTTGAAACTTTGCTTATGTATGCACAAGAAATAAGTTCTATTGTGGAACTGGATGAACTAGCCAAAATTGAAAGCCCCTACGATCTGGTGCGCCTGGCCCGGCGGGGGGTTACGCATAATACGTTGAAAACGGTGAGCCAATTACTAGGCGTACCGCTCAAAGAATTAATTCCCAAGCTTCCTATCGGGGAACGCACGCTGCAACGGCACAAAGGCCAGCAGTATTTGCCTTCGCACGTGAGTGAGCAGATTATCCAATGGGCGCAGGTAGCCCTTTTTGGCAAATCGGTTTTTGCCAGTGATACCGTATTCCAGCACTGGATGCAAACCTCCAACCGCGCATTGGGCAATGTGAAGCCCGCCGACCTGCTGGATACCCGACAGGGTGCTGAATTATTGGTACAACTTTTAGGGCAGATTGAACATGGGGTGTATCGTTAATGTATATTTATAGATTGTGTAAAGAACAATTTACCGCTTTGGATGGCTACGGGGCGTTTCTGTACGGTGGCCGATGGAATTTGCCTGGTAAAGCGGTCGTGTATACCGCGGAAAACCGTGCCCTGGCCGCCCTGGAGTTTTTGGTAGGCGTAGAGCATCACCGTCAGCTGGGCAAACTAACCATGCTTACCATTGAAATTCCTGAGACGATGAAGAGGGAAACAATTCATGACAAAGCTCTGCCCAAAGGATGGTGGGATTTTCCCGCACCGCAAAGCGTAGCCCGCTTAGGGGAAAAATGGTTGGAGAAGGGGGAAAGCTGCATTCTCAAAGTACCTTCCGTACATATTCCCGATGAGTTTAATTATTTACTCAATCCTCGCCATGCTGAATTTGGACAAGTGAAAATCATTGAGCAAAAAGCTTTTGGTTTTGACTACCGTCTAATGCGATGAAACAATGAATGTTGATGAATGATTTGTAATCTGTAATTTTCAATTTGTAATCCCTACTCGTGAAAAAACTATACTTCCTGACTGCGTTCATACTTTTGACTAATACGGTTCAGGCACAAAATCCTGAAATGAAGCAGGTGAAAGCTTTTACTGCAAAAGCATATCCTGCACTGGAAACCCTGTACAAAGAATTGCACCAAAACCCCGAACTTTCTTCTCAAGAGGAAAATACCTCCGCGTTGATAGCCCAAGAACTTAAAGGTTTGGGTTTTGAGGTACAAGAACGTTTGGGCATGAACAATCTGGCAGGTGTATTCAAAAACGGCAAAGGTCCTACCGTATTGATTCGGACAGATATGGATGCCTTGCCACTGGAAGAAAAAACCGGGCTATCTTATGCTAGCACGGTTAAGGGAATTAATTCGGCAAGAGAAGAAGTCCCGGTGATGCACGCCTGCGGGCATGATATCCACATGACGGTTTTCATCGGCACAGCCCGGGCATTGGTGGCCATGAAAGACCAGTGGAAAGGTACGTTGGTGATGGTAGCGCAGTCGGCAGAAGAGACCGGCTTTGGGGCATATGAACTTTTCAAAGCTAATTTATACGATAAAATCCCCATGCCGGATTATGCCATTGCCCTGCATGACAATGCTTCCCTACCTGCCGGAAAAATCGGTTACCGTGCCGGTCCTTTCATGGCGAGTGTAGATATGGTAGATATCACCGTGCACGGCGAAGGCGGCCACGGGGCAGCACCACATACCACCAAAGACCCTATTGTACTAAGTGCTGAGATGATCGGTGCTTTCCAAACCATTGTCAGCCGGGAGATCAATCCTATTGAACCCGCAGTGGTGACGGTAGGCTCCATCCACGGAGGAACAGTACATAACATTATTCCTGATCAGGTGAAGATGCAGTTGACGCTCCGCTCTTATTCGCAATCGGTCAGGGACCAGACGATAGCTGCCTTGTACAGAATCACGGAGAATATGGCGGGGATGGCGGGCTTGCCGGAAGAAAAATACCCTGAAATCAGTATCCGTGACCCTCAGACTCCGGCTACCCTCAATGATCCGGCACTGACCGCAAGATTGGTGAAGGTATTTCAAATGAATTTTGGGGAAGAAAACGTGATAGAAATGCCTCCTAACATGGTAGGGGAGGACTTTAGCCGTTTCGGTTTACAAGACAAAAAAGTGCCTATTTGCATGTTCTGGCTAGGTGCTGTTGACCCGGAGAAAATAAAAGCAGCAGAAGCCAACGGAACGGCTTTGCCCTCCTTGCATTCCCCTAATTTTGCACCATTACCAGAACCAACCATCAAAACCGGTATCCAAGCCATGAGCGCCGCCGCCCTGGAATTACTGGATTGAAAAAGCGTGCTATAATTCACTAAACTCTTACACTCCAGACTCTTAAACTCTTGAACCCTAAACTCCCAAACCCTTAAACTCTTGAACCCTAAACTCCCAAACCCTTAAACTCCCTAACTAACTTATACATGAAACACACCCTCACTTTACTGCTTTGCTTTTCCGCCGGATGGCTGTGGGCGCAAAAAAGCGAACCCGACAAAGACCGCTGGACGCCGGAAGATATCATTAATACCGAATATATGCGGGAAGTACAGATTTCGCCCAATAATCAAATGGTGGTATGGACTAAACAGAAAGCGGTGAAGGACAAAGATAAATTTGTCAGTGATATTTATCTCACCCGACTGGACGTGCAAAAAGAAGGCGAATACCTGACTATTCCGATGACCCAGGCGGATGAAAAGGATTATTCACCTTTGTTTTCCCAGGATAGTGAAACTATCTATTTCCTGTCTTCCCGGGAAGAAGGCAAGAAACTTTGGTCCATGAGCATCTACGGGGGAGAGCCAAAAGAAGTGCATAATTTTGAGCACGGCGTTTCCGATATCCGATGGCTGAACGACAGTACGCTGGCCTATACTTCCAACGATGGAAAGACGCTGTACGAAAAAAAGCTGGAAGAGGAAAAAGACAACACTACGATCGTAGAAGATACGGTGTATTGGACTACTGAAAAAGTGTATGCCTTTAACCTGAATGATAAAACAATCAAAAGGTTGACCGATAACAAGCATCCGGTAAGCCAATATGCGGCGTCCCGTGATGGACGCTGGCTGCTTACTGGTTTGGTGATGAGCCCTCATTACGGAGTTGATGGCCAGCCTAAAGGTGAATATTACTTGTATGATCTGCAAAAGGGCGATAAAACCAGGGTCATTGAAAATCTGCAAACGCCTTCCAATTTCAAATTTAGCCCTGACAACAAAGGCTTTTATTTCACTGCGGAGCATTCCAGCAATCCTGAATGGAACGGCGCGGGCATTACCGAATTGTATTATTTCTCATTGGATAAGAAAGCTTTTGATAAGGTAGATCTGAATTGGGAAAATGGCTTGGGCGGAGATTATGCACTCACTGCTAATGGGGTTATCGCGCATTTAGCGGACGGTGCTACGCGAAAACTTGCTTTTTATCAGAAAAATGGAAATAGCTGGAGCCAGCAGATGATCGCGCTGGATGGTAAAGAAGCACATATCAGCTTTTTTGAAACATCACTGGACGGGAAAAAGTGGGTTTTTGATTATTCTACCGCCGAAAAGCTGCCTGAATATGTTGTGGCTGATCTGAGCATAAAGAAGGCTAAACCAGATTTTACCAACACCACATCGTTAATTGAGCTTAACAAAAAACTAAAGAAAAAACCCACTGCCCGCTATGAAGTCTATCGCTGGAAAGGTTATCAAGACGAAGAAGTCAATGGTTTACTTTTTTACCCGGAAGACTATGTAGAAGGTAAAAAATATCCATTGGTGCTTTCCATCCACGGCGGGCCTTCCGGCGTAGACCTGGATCTGTGGTCAGAGCGATGGTCTACCTATCCCAACATCATGGCGCAGCGGGGTGCTTTTGTGCTGAAGCCTAATTACCACGGTTCTTCTAATCATGGGTTGGCCTTTGTAGAATCTATCAAAAAGAATTACTACGAACCGGAACTGGTAGATATTATGAATGCGGTAAATGAATTGGTCGCTAAAGGAATGGTGGATGAAGATCAATTGGGCGTAATGGGCTGGTCTAACGGAGCCATTCTAACTACCATGCTCACCGTTCGTTATCCCGACAAATTCAAAGTAGCTGCCCCCGGCGCGGGAGATGTAAACTGGACTTCCGATTTTGGCACCTGCGAATTCGGCGTCACCTTTGATCAGAGTTACTTTGGTGGTGCCCCCTGGGATGATGTGGACGGTAAGTTTTACAACGAAAACTATATCATCAAATCACCGCTTTTTGAGATGGAAAAAGTGAAGACACCGACCATCATTTTTCATGGTAGCGAAGACCGCGCCGTGCCCCGAGATCAGGGCTGGGAGTATTACCGGGCATTACAGCAGAACGACCGGGCACCGGTGCGCTTTGTCTGGTTTCCCGGCCAGCCGCACGGTTTACAGAAAATCACCCATCAACTCCGGAAAATGAACGAAGAACTGGACTGGTTTGACCAGTACCTTTTCAAAACTTATGAACAGGAAAACGAGGCACTCAAAGAAGAAAGCCCGCTAGCTATGTTACTGAAAAAGAGTGATTTAGAAAAAGAGGGTGAGTTGTATGGAAAAATGCAAAAAGGCAAGCTAATCCCCGAAGTAGTAGCTTTGGAAAAAGATACCATTGCGGTCGGCCGTTTTGAGGTGACGAATGCACAATACAAAGCCTTTAGACCAGCTTATGCATTTGACCCAATGAAATCCAATTACCCGGTCAGCAACGTAAGTATAGCAGATGCCCAAGCGTATGTGGCCTGGCTAAGTCAACTCAGTGGGGAAACTTACCGCTTACCAAATGTCAAGGAAGCGACAAAGTGGCATGAAATAGGGCGCAAACATGCTAAAAAAGAAAATACGCTGAACTATTGGGCAGGCTTTGATATTACCCAAAAAGAAGCTGGACAACTTCGGCAAAAAATTGACGAATCTAAGCCATCACTGATCAAGCAAGTAGGCAACCAACCACCGCTTAAGCTGGAAAAAGCTGAAGTCTATGACCTGGGAGGGAATGTGGCAGAATATCAATCGGATGGAAATACCTACGGATACAGCGCTTATGATTATGTAGACCCTAATAATTCAGAGGCCCACTCCGATCAAAAATATTGCGGCTTTAGGGTCGTCAAACAAGCTCAATGATGCATGACTCCATTTAGGGTTATGTTATGTACCGTAAAACCAATTGACCGTGTGGTTGATTGGTTTTATTTTTTGCGTAAAGATTGCTGTACAAATTCCAATGCCCGCTTCTCTGCCCAATAATTATCATCTGCTTTAGCCCCTTTAGGCATAAACCCAACATGTCCTCCGGTTTCGGGGATTTCTAGGTACACAAACGGATGTTCTCTCAACAAATCTACCGGATAGCATTTGTCAGATAGAAAAGGATCATTTTGGGCATTGACCAGCAAAGTGGGAATGTGGATCTCTTTCAAATAATGCAAGCTGCTGCAATGGGTATAATAATCAATAGCATCTTTGAAACCGTGCAGTGGGGCGGTGTAGAAATCGTCAAAATCCTTAAGGCTCTTGATCTTGCTAAAATATGCTATAGAAAGCTTGTCCGGCATATTGAGCACTTTCTGACTGATTTTCCTTTTCAGGTTGCGGAGAAAACGATGGCTGTAGATAAAATTGGAAGGTGAACTGATTTGCTCCGCACAAGTATACAGATCCAATGGTACGGAAAAAACGGCAGCCGCTTTGATCTCAGGTGTGAGTTTTTCAACTGACTCCCCTAAATATTTCAGGGTGAGATTTCCCCCTAAGCTAAAACCGATCAATACGATACGCTGGTATTTTTTCTTAGCCAGTACATGCTCGAGGACCAAGTGTAAATCATCCGTTGCGCCGCTATGATAAAACCGAAGTGTATGATTGATTTCGCCACCGCAGCCTCTGAAGTTCCAGGCAAGTGCATCCCATCCGGCACGGTTAAAAGCCCGGGCCATGCCCATAATATAGGCGCGTTGACTGTCACCCTCCAGACCATGTGAAATAATGACCAAGTTGTCGGAACCATGCGCAGACCAGTCAAGCAACAGGAAATCATCATCCGGGGTAGACAGCCGTTCCCTGTGGTAATTGATCCCTGTAACATTTCTGAATTGGGAAGGGACGATGGTTTGCAGATGTCCGTTGAATAGCCAGTAAGGAGGCTGATAATCAGAATGTTCAATATAGGGCATAAGGGTAAAGCTTAGTTTTTTTCAGATAAAGGGAATGTTTTTATACCTTTGTGTCTTCACAATTTGAATTCAAGGTAAGCATTTTTGCCATGCCGCAATGCTTAACAAACTGTCTTTAAGTATTGAAACTGTCGTGCATTTTCAATGCGTGACCAACATTACGAGACAGCATGTTATCCATTTCTACTGAACCATAGCGGCATCTTCCTGTTAACTATTAAGCATGCACATTATTGATATCCTTATTTTTGCCGTCTACATGATTGCCATGTTAGGCGTTGGATTTTTCTTTTTCTCTAAAAACGAAGGTACTGAAGATTATTACGTCGGGGGCCGAAAAATGAGCAGTTGGCACATCGGCCTCTCTGTCGTCGCCACGGATGTTGGCGGAGGTTTTTCGGTTGGCTTGGGTGGCCTGGGCTTCGTAATGGGTTTATCAGGGGCCTGGATGTTGTTTACCGGTCTTCTGGGTGCCTGGCTGGCCGCAGT
>JBBSOG010000116.1:0-13596 GCA_038259985.1 Cytophagales bacterium | reverse complement strand
CGGAATCTTTCAATGACCCTAATATCATCACTTTTGCAAGCAAGGCTAATAACCGAAGTAATCAACCTCCCACTGATACTTCTACCTTTAGGCAGGATGATCCGGTCAGGCGTGACCCGCACAGGCGTGACCCTGATGAAGAAGCCCCTTTCTAACAACTCTTCGGTACATTAGTTTATCCTATAGATAATCTGGTTTTTATTTAATCTAAACAAAATAACTTATGAGCATGTCAGTCGCCGATATGCGGAAAGATTATACCCAACAATCTTTAGGGATTCAGGATGTATCAACCAATCCGATGCTCCAATTTGGAAAATGGTTTAACGAAGCTACCCAGGCACAACTGTCGGAAGCCAACGCTATGCACCTGGCTACCATTTCGCCCGAGGGCTGGCCGGAAGGCAGAATCGTATTGCTTAAGGGCGTGGAAGACGATGCTTTTATGTTTTATACCAACTACCATAGTAGCAAGGGCAAGGCACTAGCGCATAACCCCAGGGCAGCACTTACCTTTTTTTGGGTAGAACTGGAGCGACAAGTGCGCATTGAGGGGGAAGTACAAAAAGTATCTCCCGATAAATCCACAGCATACTTTCATAGCAGGCCACGGGGCAGCCAGATCGGTGCATGGGCTTCGCCCCAAAGCGAGGTAATCCCTAATCGTACCTTTCTGGAAGATCATCAGGAAGCACTGAACAGGCAATATGAGGATAAAGAAATCCCCCGCCCGGAGCATTGGGGAGGCTATGCCGTTTACCCTCATACCATTGAGTTCTGGCAAGGCAGATCCAGCCGTTTACACGACCGCATACGCTACACAAAGACCCCAGAAAGGAGCTGGAACATTGAAAGATTAGCACCTTGACGATATTATTGATAAATTTGTATTTTATTTTTCGCTTTATAAATTTTTACAACGATGCAATCTACGCACACCGATACAGATACTTCCCCCACCCATCTTAAAGCACTGGACGAAGCTTATTATCTCAAAGTTTTTAAAAGATATCCGCTCATACTTTCTCATGGCGCAGGCGCCAAAGTCTGGGACATTGACGGCAAAGAATATATTGACGCCCTGGCAGGCATCGCCGTCAACGGGGTAGGACACTGTCATCCCAAGGTAGTCAAAGCTGTACAGGAGCAGGTCGCTAAGCTGATGCATATCTCTAATCTTTTCATTAGCGAGCCCCAGATGCGATTGGCACAAAAACTAGCCGAGCTTTCCGGCTTGGACAGGGTTTTCTTTACCAATTCCGGGGCGGAATCTAACGAACTGGCGATCAAGATGGCCCGCAAATATGGGCATGTGCATGGACGCGGGGGAGAGATTATCACGATGGACGGCTGTTTTCATGGGCGTACCCTGGCGACTATTGCCGCCGGAAGGCCTAAATACCAAAAAGGCTTTGAGCCCATCCCCTCTGGCTTTAAGCTCATCAAGTTTAACGATCTGGAAGCGGTCAAAGCAGCGGTGACTGACCAGACTGCCGCCATCATGGTAGAGCCTATCCAGGGAGAAGGTGGCATTCACCCGGCAGATCAATCATTTTTACAGGGCTTGCGCCAGCTTTGTGATGAACACAACATCGTTTTGATCTTTGACGAAATCCAATGTGGCATGGCCCGCACCGGCGATTTCTTTGCCTTCCAGGGTTATGGCGTAATGCCTGATATTATGTCTTTGGCGAAATCCCTGGGCGGTGGCTTTCCTATCGGTGCTTTGCTGGCACAGGAGAAAACCGCAGAAGCTTTGGATTTTGGTGACCACGGCACGACTTTCGGAGGCAACCCGCTCGGCTGTGCCGCTGCCCTGGCGACAATAGAAGCCATTGAAGAAGAAAACCTCTTGGACGCCGCCCGCGAAAACGGAAACAAAATCATGGAACGCTTGCGTGCAGAAGCCCAGCAGGAAACCGCCATCAAAGATGTACGGGGAAAAGGTTTGATGATCGGTATTGAACTGGATATCCCTGCCCGCCCGGTGGTGATGACAATGATGGAGAAAGGCGTGATCGCCAACGCCATCGGTGACAACATTATCAGATTAGTACCGCCCCTAAACATCAGCATGGATGAACTGAATACGGTGGTAGATGTGATGCTGGAAGCAATTAAGGAGGGTAAGTAGGATTTTGAAGCAGTACAGGTTGGAAGTAGGAGGCTGGAAGCACAAAACTCCCCACTTCCCACTCCTTTACTACTATACTTTTGATTTGACAACGATCCCTAGCGCTTCCAGCAATTGGGGGCTGTCTTTGAGGGCAATGCGGGCGATGGCGCGAAATTCTTTCATCCACTCGTTCAACTCCTTCATCGCTTCGTTGCGCTTTTGGGTAGCTTCTTCCGCCTCACCTTTCATTTGCAGCCGACGGTTACGGATGGCGATGAGTGCCTCAACACTGGCCTGGTTTTGGGCAAGCTCTTCCTGGGGCAACTGGTACTTCGCTAATTTATCTACATAGAGGATAGCCTTGCTGTAGAAATAATTGGCTTGTAACTGCCACTCGTCTTTCTTCTTGGAAATGCTGCTGATACGAAATTTTGCCAGCGTGGCCTCATCTTCCCGGAAAACGAGTTTGACAGTTTCTACATGCTTTCTAAACCTCTTACTGGTATCATTTTCCTGCGTATACAGTTGGCTAGCTACCTCCTGCTTTTCACCATAAATGTCATGCTTGGTATTATGGAGCATGATCGCTTTGTTAACGATAGCATTTCCTTCCTGCAAACGCTTGAGGGTCAGCCCGAATTTGCTGACTTTCTCTTGTACGCTGGGTATCTCCATCGCATTATAGATCGCGGACTGGGCAGAGCCAAGTTTAGAAGATAAAGAATAATTAGGCATTGTTAATGGGTTTAATGGGATAATTCACGCAAGTTAGGAAAGTCATTAGCCTATATACCCAGGCATAATGAAGAAGATAATACTTGGTAAGATTTGTACACAAAATGCAGGAAAGGCTGCTTTTAAGCTGTTTTCATGACATAATTTCATTTTGCACTCCATTGAAAACTTGGTACCAATGACAAAACTTACGGCAACCTTACTGCCCACTCATTAAATGGTCACTAAACCTACGTCACCTACACTGATTAGTCACTAAACGGTGGCAAAACCCGGTGATTTGTCACCATTTAGTAGGTAAACAGTCATGATTCACCAAGTTTTGCCACTGTTAAGCAGGTAAGCAATCATAATTCTTCATGTTTTGCCACTGTTGAGTAGGTAAACAGCCATGAAAAATCATTTTTCGGAACGTGTAAAGCGGCGAGGGATGCGTGGGTTGGGATTTTTGGGTGGGGGAAGTGAGGAGGGGAATTCCATAGAGAGTTTTTATCATCCAACGCAGCATGAATAACTACTCCAAATTACCGTCTCAGCAGGTTTTCACATGGAAAACCTGCGCTAAAGAGCGTAGGGTCACTATCGGAGACCTACTAAGACATAAGGGATAATCATGAAATTGATTATTCCCATACATGATCTAAAAAAAAACACGCAAAAGGCTTATTTTGGTGATGCCATATGAAAAATAACTGCCCGGCCCTGTAACTTGTACAGGGCAAGCGGTGGATACGCAATCAGCTAAGCGGTTGCGATAATAACAGATGTTGAGGCACTTATGAAAAAAGTGTATCCATATTTATTTACCGTAACTCTTTTTTGTGTTCTGTTTATTTTGACACAGAAAGTTGAGACAGGAATTTTGTATCTCGGATTTAATGCAGACTCTGGATCGGTAGTAAACGATCATAAAACTTCAATCCAGATAAAGATTTTTGTATACGGACTTGCCTTGTGGCTTGGGTTTTTAAACCTTTTGCCGACTGTTAGAAGTAGTCATCTCAGGCTACGTTCTAAAATATTGCTCAGTACGTCATCTATTATCCTCATCTATACTATCAATTACTACTTATCTAAAATTATCGATTCGGGAGGATTTAACATTTATTATGACTGGCGCAAGAATATGGGTCCTACGTTAGCTGTTACTACAATCATGTTTTCAATAGCACTAATCTGGTTTATTCATTATCTGAAGATTAACAGAACTACCAATTAAGTCACGTAGTGAATGGAAAACTACCCACAACACCTTCAAGTTCGTATATTGAAACTCGAAAGTTCAGAGCAAATTAGCCCGGCAGTCGGATACTCAGAACGTTGAATGTCAAAAAAAGATGAAAATTCAAGAACTGAAAGAGAATGGGGAATTGACTAATCAGCTAATCAACGAATTTGGTAAGCCTTATCCACTTAGGCAGAGATTGAAAATCAGGAAGTATGGCTTAGGTGGGTTATGGTACAAATCATCTAATGCCCAGATTTCTGAATTTCATGATAAATACTTCAATAAAGTCAAAACTCATATTGAACACACTTACGAAGGATTGATCTTCAGATTATGGACCAGTAGAGCAATTAAAGCGTATGGCATTCGCTACGATTGGATTCAATTAATAAAACTTATCAAACGTGAGGATTACGTCAATCCTGAATTTGTTAGCCCAATGTGGATACTACTTAAATTGAATATGCCTTTAAAATATGCTCGTCGTTTTGCTAGAATGGGAGAATATGAGTGTGGACCGATAGATTTAAAAATTGAATGTCAAGATGGGATAATAGTGGAATATGAAATGAATGGGTTTTCTTGGGATCAAGTAACATCTTTTTTCAATCAAGATCCGTTGAAAACTAAAGTAAGAATTGAAGATGAAAATACGGCAAGCAATCGTGTAGAAGACAAATGAACCAAGGGTTCACTGGTGCGCCACCCACACCACTAGCGTACAGTTATTGCCAAGGACTCTTCAAAAAATGGTATTCATCTCACGTCTTTTGTAATTTTCGTAAAATGAAAACAATATGGAAGCAATAAGAGGGATTTTTGATGGTGAAAGGATCATCGCTACTGATCAAATCTCAACTAAGAAAAAGTTTAAAGTAATTATCACTTTTGTAGAAGAAATTGACGAGTCGGGGGATGAGGAAAACAGAAACTTCACTGCTCAAACAGCTGGACTATCATTCTGGCAAGATGAGAGGGAAGATTTATATCAAGACTATTTAAAAAAAGATTAGTTGAAAACGGGTTCCATTCTTTTAGTTCCTTTTCCTTTTGCTGAGTTGACTAATCGTAAAGTCAGACCTTGTGTATTGATCTGCCGGACAAAAGATAAGTATTCAGATATGGTTGTTGCAGCGATTAGCTCAGTGATACCTAATCAGTTGACGGAAAATGAAATACTGCTACAACCCTCTACGAACAATGGACTTAGGAAAGTATCTGTCATCAAAGTTGATAGAATTGTTACCATGAAAAGTGATGATTTGATTGCTCATATTGGTGAGTTAGACCATTCAGATTTGAAAGATTTCAGGCAAAAATTCAAAGCATTAGTGGATTAAATACGGTACACAACATCATGCATCGGGGCTGTTCCCTCTCAGCATCACTGCCTAGGGCACTGAGGAGTTAGTGCACTTAATCTCAGTGTCCTCTGGAAAGCGGCTGATTTCTATGATCTATGCAAGCGAGTAGGTATAAAGTATACGGGACGAAATCTTCAATCTTCAATTTGTAATCATCAATCTTCCTCCCTCTCAAGAAATCACGATCCCATACTTCTCCGCGATCTTTCTTTTGACGGCGATCAGGTGTTGAATCTCGGTCATGAGGATGATCTGGTTGTTTTCATCATCCTCATGTTTGAGTTCCTGGCGTTTTTGGTCTATTAAATCTTTGATGACGTCAAACTTAAGCTGGTCAATGCTGCGAGTGATGACGTTGAGGATTTTCTCGTCTTTCTTGGGCACATATACTTTTCGCTCTTCCCAGTTGGGGCTGGCCGTATAATGGTCTACAATAAGGTTGATCACCTGCGTGGCTACTTCCGGCCCGCTCTGCTCTATCATGTACTTCTCCATCAGGCTCTTTTCACTGTCTATGTGCTCAAAGTAAGTAGTATAAATACGTTGGTAACCCTCATGCTTCAGGCTGATGTCATCCAGTTCGTCTTTGATGTAGTGGCACACCATATAATCTTCCTTCACCGGATGATGGCCATACAACACCAACACCCGCATCAGTTCCTTCTCTTTGCTCAGTATGGCTTCCTCAATGCCAACTGAAGCTGGGTCATCCACAGGCTCGTCGGGATGTACAAAATCTATATCAGCTACTTCTTGATCCCTGTCCTCATAAAACTGTTTTTGGGAAGCGGAGCGCTGCTGCTTAAGATATATTTTATTAAGTTCGGCAAAGAGCGTGCTTTCATCCATCTCCAGCTTCACGCTGGTTTCTTTGATGTATACCTGTCGCTGGATAGGGTCAGGAATCTTGGAAATGCTCTGCACAATTTCTTTGATCACTTCGGCACGGCGTACCGGGTCGCGCTCCGTCTC
This sequence comes from Cytophagales bacterium, assembly GCA_038259985.1. Taxonomy (GTDB): domain Bacteria; phylum Bacteroidota; class Bacteroidia; order Cytophagales; family Cyclobacteriaceae; genus Catalinimonas. The sequence goes on along the minus strand of JBBSOG010000116.1, from coordinate 7,181 downwards.
TTCCTGGTAGACAGCCGTTTTGAAAGAGATAAAATCCTGCTGGCTTTCCAATAAGTATTCCCGAAATGCATTCCCTCCGAGCTTACGCACATAGCTATCCGGGTCTTCGCCTTCCGGCAACACCACCGCTTTTACATTCAATCCGCCTTCCAATATCATATCAATCCCGCGGAAGGAAGCTTTAAGCCCGGCAGCGTCACCATCAAAGAGTACGCTTATGTTTTTGGTGTAGCGGGCAATGAGCTTGATCTGTTCTTGCGTGAGCGAAGTGCCGGAGGAGGCTACTACATTATGAATACCTGCCTGATGGAGGGAAATCACATCGGTATAGCCTTCTACCAGGTAACAATTATCATCCTGCCTGATCTGCTGCTTCGCCTGGTAGATGCCGTAGAGCACATCACTTTTATGATAAATGGGCGTCTCCGGGGAGTTGAGGTATTTGGGCTGCGTGACTTCAGGATTGGTTTTGAGCAGACGTGCTCCGAAGGCAATGACCCGGCCACTCAGGTTATGGATAGGAAACATCACCCTGCCCCGAAAGCGGTCATACTTTTTTGCCCCGTCTTTACCTTCCCTGCTGACGATCAGGCCAGCTTTTTCCAGCATATCCTGCTTATGCCCTACTTGTTGGGCTTGTTTCATCAGGCCATCCCACTCGTCCAGGCTATAGCCCAGGTCAAACGCCCGGATGGTTTCCTCGGAAAAGCCCCTTTCTTTGAAATAAGTCAGGCCAATGGCTTTGCCTTCTTCGTTTTTCCAAAGTTGCTCCTGAAAAAACTCCGAAGCGTACTTCATGACGATGAAAAGGCTTTCCTTCTCACTCTGCGCCTCCATCTCCTCATCGGTCAGGTTTTCTTCTTCTACTTCTATACCGTAGCGTTTGCCCAGTTGCCGCAGGGCTTCCACATAGCTCATCCCTTCGGATTCCATAAGAAAGGAGATCGCATCGCCTGCTTTGCCCGAACTAAAGTCTTTGTAAAAACCTTTGGAAGGCACCACATAAAAAGAAGGTGTCTTTTCCTGGTTGAATGGGCTGAAGCCACGAAAATTACTTCCCTGCTTCTTCAGGTTCACATAATCGCCAATCACATCCAGGATATCTACCCTTGCCTTGATCTCATCTATAATTTCCTTCCTGATCATCTATCAACTATGAAAGCTTTTATTCGTAAGTGTGAGTGAGTATGTTTGCAATTGAATATTGTACAGTAAATAGCGCGAGTTTTCAACGCGTTTCACGCAAAACTATTCCACTATAACTGCAAAACAGCACTAACTAAGGTGCAAATTTGTAGTTAGAATGTAAATGTCCAAATGATAATTAATTTTGCAAGCCAGATTAGAACAAACTTATGCCAGTAACGAAAGAAGATATTATCAAAGCCCTCAGTACGGTTGATGATCCCGACCTGAAACAAGATCTGGTGACGCTCAATATGATCAAGGACCTGGAGGTAGAAGGCCAGCACGTCCGTTTCACTGTGGAGCTAACGACCCCTGCCTGTCCGCTCAAAGAAATGATCCGCAACGCCTGCCTGGACGCGATCTACAAGCAAGTATCTTCCGAACTTCAGGTGCAGATCAATATGAGTTCCATTGTTACTTCTACCCGTAAGAACGCCGTGATGTTGCCCCAGGTGAAAAATATTATCGCCGTAGCATCTGGCAAGGGTGGCGTAGGCAAATCAACGGTTGCGGCTAATCTAGCGGTGGCTTTATCTCAAATTGGGGCTAAAGTTGGGCTGGTTGACGCCGATATTTTTGGTCCATCTATCCCTACCATGTTTAATTGTGAACATGAGCAGCCCCAGGTGAAGACTGTTAATGGAAAGAACGTGATCGTTCCCTTAATACAATACGGGGTTAAGCTCATTTCCATAGGCTTCATGATGTCACCGGATGATGCCGTTGTTTGGCGAGGGCCGATGGCCAGCAAAGCATTGCAGCAATTTCTGGGCGATGCGGAGTGGGGCGAACTGGATTACCTCATCATTGACCTTCCTCCGGGAACCAGTGATATTCACCTCACTTTGGTGCAATCGGTACCCGTCACTGGCGCATTGATTGTGACCACTCCCCAGAAAGTAGCCTTGGCCGATGCCCGTAAGGGTTTGTCTATGTTTCAGCAAAAACAGATCAATGTGCCGATCTTGGGTATTGTGGAGAATATGGCGTACTTTACACCGGCAGAGCTGCCTGACCATAAGTACCACATCTTTGGCAAAGGTGGGGGTCGTGAACTGGCCGAAAAGCAACAAGTACCCTTTTTGGGAGAAATTCCCCTGGTACAAAGTATCCGGGAAAGTGGTGACCGGGGCTATCCGGCAGTGCTGAAGGCAGCCGATGGTGACGTGCTCATGCCCGAACAACTGGCTTTTGAGAACCTAGCCCAGGAACTTGCCCGACAGGTAGCCATTCGGAATGCCCAGGTGGCTAAGACCAAGAAAGTAGATATCAACGTACAATAAGCCCGATATGGAGCATCAAGCAATTATTGATAGAGTAGAAAAAGCCCTGGATGACATCAGGCCTTACCTGGAAACAGATGGCGGTAATGTGAAAGTGTTGGGTGTAGATGACGATATGGTGGTTAAGCTGGAACTGCTAGGCGCTTGTGGCTCATGCCCCATGTCCGTCATGACCATGAAAGCTGGGATTGAAGAAACCATCAAAAGACAAGTACCCGAGATAAGCGACGTACAGGCAGTTAACATGACCAGCGCTGATGATCCCCGGGCGAAACTCCCCGGCAATATGGCTTAAGCTTTAGCGTTAGCCTTACAAAATCTTCCATTTACAATAGTTTGACTTCTCCCGCTAGGCAGGCTTATTTTCTGGTATGACTCAATCTTGTTGTCCTGTTTTCTTTAGAACACTGCTTTGCTTTTGCTTATCTTCATGGGTAGTGTTCTCTACCTACGCGCAAACCACGCCTGACAAATGCGCTACTGTTCCTTTCAATGACAAACTCAATATCAATAGGGGAATTGCCCCACAAAAAAAGAAAGACAGTTTTGAACAATGGATCAACGCTAAGAAGAAAGATAGGGTAAACGAAGCGCTCCGAACACTTGACACCAAACAGGATGCAGAAGTCTTGCGGGTTCCCGTGGTAGTTCACGTGATCCACCGGGGTGAAGCGGAAGGACAAGGAACCAATATTCCCCTGGAGCAGATTGAAGATCAGATCAGGATACTTAACGAGGACTTCCGGCGACAAAATGCTGATCAGGTCCAGACCCTTCCTATCTTCCAACCGGTAGCCGCAGATATTATGATTGAGTTTGTACTGGCTAAACAAACGCCTGATGGTTTTCTTACAAACGGCATTACTCGTACCCAAGGAGAACAACAAAGTTACGGCCTCAACAGTGCTAGTTCACTTAGCAACCTAAGTTACTGGCCCGCAGAGGATTACTTTAATATTTGGGTGGTGCCCCTGAGCAATTCTTACCTGGGGTATGCCCAATTTCCAGTGTCAAGCCTGGAAGGATTAGAAAATTCGTCCAACAACCGGGAAACTGATGGCATTGTCATTGACTATCGTTATTTCGGCAGCGTAGGCAATGCAGCTAGCAACAGCCTGGGAAGAACGACCACCCACGAAGTAGGCCACTTCTTTGGCCTTAGACACATCTGGGGGGATGGTGACTGTAGTGCCGATGACTTCGTAACAGATACCCCATTGCAAGCTGCAGAGTCTGATGGCTGTCCTTTTGGTCAGGAAAGTTGCGGAAGTCCGGATATGTACCAAAACTACATGGACTATACGGACGATGTCTGTATGAACCTCTTCACACAAGACCAGAAAGATCGCATGTTGATTGTCCTGTTCAATAGTCCACGCCGGGCTTCATTACTAAATTCACCAGGACTGGATACTCCGGTAATCGCTGATAATGACGCAGGCATTGAAGAAATAATTTCACCCCTGCAAAGTGAATGTTCCGGGCAGATCACGCCAATACTGGAGATACTAAATGCCGGGTCAGAGACGATCAACTCCGTGAGTGTTCATCTCTACCTTCAGGGCAACCTCATCAGTGAATTACAGGCCAATCCTTCGCTCTCTACTGGTGAAACTGCGATACTTACCTTTCCACTGGTAGAACTGGGACAAAATTTTGATTTCTTTGATATGGAATTTCGGATTGTGCAGGTCAATGATACCGTAGATGAAAATAGTCAGAATAATGTAAGGAGCATCAGTTTTATAATTCCTCAAACCGCCAATCTTCCCCTTGAAGAGAATTTTGAGGACATTAACGCAAATTCTATCCTTAATACAGGAATTATCCGAAACCCCGATGAACTCACTACCTGGAGCTTAACTGATGCCCCGGGGTTTGATGGACAAGTCAACCAATTGCTTTATCTTAATTATTACGACTATGATACTGGCTTAGGAGAAAGGGATTATCTCTACACCCCAATCTATGATCTGAGCGGATTAAGGGAAGCCCAACTGAGTTTTCGCTATGCTTATGCCCCTTACAGGGAAAATAATGACATCAGCAATGATGGGTTCATTGTCGGGATTTCCACCAACTGCGGAGCTACGATTGAAGAGATTCTTTTTGAGGCCTCGGGCACCGAACTGGGTACGATGGAAGCTAGCAATGCTTCTTTTGTGCCCACCAGCCGGGCAGATTGGCGAAAGCTGGAGTTTTCTCTTGATAAATACGTAGGCCAGCCTAATGTCCAATTGGTGTTTATCGGCATCAATGATTTTGGCAATAACCTTTACCTGGATGATATTCAGATCAGCATAGAAGAAGAGCGCGCCTTGGACATTGCCATTACTGATGTCCAATCCCCTACCCTTTTGTCATGTAATACCACGCCTATTCCTGAGATTCTGGTGCAGAACAACGGATCTACCACTATCAACAGTTTTGAGGTAAGCTACCAGATAGATGAGCAGTCTCCAACTAGCTTTGTGTATAATGCCTTCCCTTTGAATCCAGGGGAAAGTCGGGAGTTTACTTTTGAGCAGATGGAACTTGCTGTTGGCTTACACACGCTTTCGGTTACCCTTTCTGATCCTAACTCAAGAACAGATGAACAGCCTTTAAATAACCAGCTTGACTATACTTTTTATGTTGACGATCAAATTGATATCATTCCGTTATTACAGGATTTCAATCAAGTCGGAGAGTTAGTGGATGTCTTGCAGGGAAATGAAATTGGAGATGAAATAGACTGGTTGGTGGTCAACCCGGATGGGCAGACAACTTGGCAAGTGGCAGATACTGCTGGCATTGGAGAAAACAATGCGACAGCTTTTATCAATTTGTATGAATACCAACTAATTGGCACCAGTGATTTGCTGGTAAGCCCCACTCTTGACTTAACAACTACTGATGAAGCCAGCGTATTTTTCAAAATATCCTATGCGCTGCTAAGCGATTCTTACGCAGATACCCTACGCCTTAAAGTCTCTACCGATTGTGGACTCACGTATGAAACGGTTTACGAACGAGCAGGTGCTGATTTGGCGATTACCACTTCTACCGAAGCCTGGATACCACAAGGGGAAGCTGACTGGCGGCAAGAGTTTGTCAACCTATCCGATTATGCCGGAATGGCAGATGTCAGGGTGGCTTTTGAAGTGGTGAACGCTTATGGAAACAACCTCTACTTGGACGATATAGAATTTTACAATTCAGCTGAACAGGAACCGGTAGCCCGCAAACTGAAAGAAAATGATTATCGGGTATTTCCTAATCCCTACTTTGCCAACAGCGTAGGTGGCGATGGGTTGTTGAAAATTGCTTTTAATCTTCCAAGCAGGGAGGATGTCACGATTATCTTATTGGATAGTCAGGGCAAGCTATTAAGCAGTCAGCTGTATCCCAGCACCTTGAACCAAACCTACGGCCTGGACCTCAGTACTTTATCCAGCGGAATGTATATTTTTAAAGTAGTAGGGAGAAGTATCAATAAGACAAGTAAACTTCTCAAACAATAAATTCAGGGATTATATCAAGATTTTCCCGATTAAATTTTTAGCTTTTTTCACAAATTTTTATTATAATATTATCAATATTTTAAAACGAGCATTTATTTCATCAGTCAATTAACCATTCTTTCATTTTCACGTTTCTTCAATTGGAATACGTAAAGCTAACCGAAACTAATTTTTTACACTTTGTACCGTTTAGAAAGTAAGATCAACACCTCCACCGAGGAATTTAAGAACCACCAAACTGCTTATCGTGAAGTTTTGGCGCAATACAGGAGTATACTCCGCTCTACCAGCCAGGGAGGCAGCGACCGAGCCAAAGCGAAACACAGCGAGCGGGGTAAATTACTTGCCCGGGAACGTATTAATTTACTGCTAGACCCCAATACACCCTTTCTGGAACTTTCTCCCATGGCTGCCTATGGACTTTACGACAATGAATTTCCATCTGCCGGAGTAGTAGCAGGCATTGGTATCATTCATGGTCGGGAAGCCATTATTTCTGCCAACGATGCCACGGTTAAAGGTGGAACCTATGTGCATGAGTCCATAAAAAAACATATTAGGGCACAGGAGATCGCGATGGAAAATCACTTGCCTTGTGTCTATCTGGTTGATTCCGGGGGCGTATTCCTCCCCAACCAGGCACAGGTTTTTCCTGATCGTTTTGATTTTGGCCGTTTCTTTTACAACCAGGCACGCTTGTCTTCCGCTGGCATCCCACAGATTGCCGTTGTCATGGGTTCCAGCACAGCCGGAGGTGCCTATGTGCCTGCCATGTGTGATGAAGTGATTATCGTTCGTAATCAAGGACATATCTTTTTGGGTGGGCCACCTTTGGTCAAAGCCGCGACAGGAGAAGAAGTAAGCCCTGAAGAACTAGGCGGTGCGGAAGTTCATACCAGCCTATCCGGCGTTGCGGATCATATGGCTGAAAACGACCGACATGCGATTCAAATTTGTCGGAATATTTTTGAGACTTTACCCAAAGGATATCAACAAAAACTAGAGCGGCAAGCCAGTGAGGCACCTTACTACGACCCGCAAGAGCTATACGGCATCGCCCCGCTAAATTTCAAGAAACCCATAGACGCCCGGGAGATCATCATACGCATCGTAGATGGCAGCCGCTTTCATGAGTTCAAAGCTAAATATGGTACTACTCTGGTGACTGGATTCGCCCATGTGCATGGGTTTCCGGTTGGAATTATTG
>JBBSOG010000115.1:0-13600 GCA_038259985.1 Cytophagales bacterium | reverse complement strand
CTTCCTTTCCGGGTCAAAAATTAGTTACTCAGCATTTCCAGTCCTTTCATCAAGGTATCTTTGTTGTTAGCAAATGCATCAGTAATCATGGATGGATTTAACCCCCTGACCATTGAAGTCAATACATTTCCTACATCAGACACGCTACCGAGATTAGATAAACTGCTCATCAGGTTATCTTTGGTTCCAGCGGTAAATGCTTCGTCTTTCAATCCGTTAACTAGGCCGGTGAGTTGCTCGCTTACTGCCGACATATCTGACTGGTCCAGAGAAGAGGCTTCTTCTATCCATTCTTCTTTGTTTTCTGTGAACTCATCAGTAAAAGCTTCCGGCTTAATGCCTTCTGCCACCTGGTTAATCATTTCACCCAGGTCCTGGGTTTGTGCCGCCATATCCTTTGCCTCAGAAGGCACTTCTGTGGGCACGTCCTGCGCCTTCAGGAAGGGGGACGCCAAAAACAACATGACAATGAACGATAATGTGGTTTTCATAACATGAAAAATTAAGGTGAATAATAAAAAAATTAAGGAATTAGATTTTCACTTTTTAGTTTAGCCACTGTGATTGCCGCAAAATCCCTGGCGAATGCATCCAAATTAGATGGATTATACGTCTTGGACTGTGCTGACCAAAGTAATTCTTCTGTCTCTGCATCGTATAAGTTGGATTCCAGGAAAAATGTTTTGTCTTCAGTATAATATCCTGGATCATAGACCATTGGATAGCGGTAATTGTAATAACTATGGAATCCACCGTAATATCCATAGCTGACCATTGGGCTATAAGCGGTAGACCCAGGTACGTAACGGGTCTCGGTTTGCTGGTCCAATAAAGTAATGGTAAGGATGCCATCGTTGCCATTCTCCCTGATTTTCTTCAGCATGGCTTCTTTATTTTTTCCCACATCTTGCGTAAAATTAGGTGCAAACAGCTCTGCTGCTGCTGTGACACCTACATCTGCACCTTTGAGGGCACCGACCATTTCCCTTTCTACGGTAATCTTGGCGGCCATATTTTGTGTCATGGCCGCTACCAGTATATTGTCTTTCATCCCTTCAGCGGCAGGGTTTTTCCAGCTTGCGGTGATCTTAGTAGATGGGGCACAGCTTACGGCTACGAAGAGCATCATCAGGCAAACAGACCGATAGATAGCAGAGGCGTTTCTTTTGTGTTTCATAGGTTTGGTTTGTGTCTTTAATTAAAAATTTTATTAGGCTTAATTTATGAAAGGTAAGAACCCGCTAAATGCCAGTATCAATAAGACGATACCGATGATGAGTAACCTTTTTATCCTTTTCTTTTTGCGCCGCCATCTAAGGTATAAAAGTCCCCAGGAGCTTAACCAGCTTCCGGCACTGGCGATAACATTGTTCAGCGACAAATGCCCAGTGTCAAGGCTAAAGTTAAAGTTACCCAATAACCCTTGAACAGGCGAGTCGGCATCGAGAAGGAAGCGGGAAAAACCAAACACCGCCACGCCTATCCCTGCTGAGATCACTGCTGCTGCCTTGCTCCCGGATGTTTTTTCACCACGGGTAATGGCATCACTCTCCTTTCGTTTTCTTCTCATTATTTAAAGAATATGGTTGGAATACAATGATAAATCAGTTGCTTGGTGGTAATTTTTGTAGTAATCTAAAGTTTTTTGAAATTAAATGTATAGCCCAGCAAAAAGCCTATCCCCACATAATTGGCGCTAGTGATTGTTGTCGTACCCTGAATGAGATTTTGTTCCGTAGGTTTCTCTAAACTCCCACTTTCTACGTGGCGGTTGTTTTTTCCGGTGCTTAACAGAAGCCCCAGGCTCATGCTCCCTTTTTCCCGCTGGATGGTGGTTCCCCCTACCAGGTGGTATATGTCCCAACTGCTGATGTTGGTTTTGTAGCCTCTTTCTTCGGATAAAGATGTATCCAGATAAGACATATCATTTCTAAAACTCAGGTTGAGGCTCAGTTGTTCGCTCATCTGATACTCATAACCAATCGCTATATTAAACACCGGCCTTGCCCCGCCCAAAACGGTCAATACGTCTTCACTTCCCAGCTCGCTTCCGAAGCTTCCGTACCGCACAAAGGTAGCAGGCGCTGCCCTGAGGATATCGTAAGGGGCGAGGGAAGCATAATACTGAAAAGCGCCGGACAGGAGAGAACGCCCAAAATTATATTGCAAGCCCCCTGAGATAGAAATAGGTGACTTAAAGTTGGTTTTGAGCTTTTCCTGTCGGTCGCTGGCGAAGCCATTGACCCGTTCATCACCGCCGAGTTTCATATTTTGGGCGGTAATGTCTGCTGCAATATTTCCTTTACCCAGCATTCCCACGGAAGGAGAAGTTAACGTCAGGCCTGCTGACCAGCGGTCCTCCCGAAAGGCAACCCCAAGCTTGGCAGCGTAGCGCAGATGATAGTATTGCATATATTGCACAATCGTGGTGTTTAGCAGGGTGCGCTCCTCATCATTGAGGATCAGATGTGCCAGCAACTGCCGGTTGTAGGTTTGGGAGCGAAAAGTAAAGAGCTGGGTAAGGCCGACCGACCATTTTTCATTGAGCTTTCTTCCTACTCCAATGTTCAGGCTTACCTCCGAGATTTTACTGCTCTTTTCCGATTCCCCTACCAGTACTTCTTCCCCGGGACTTTCCTGGTCATCCGTGATAGCATAGCTACCGTCCAGGCGGGCATTTCCCTTAAAATTGAAATCTACCGGGGCAATCAGCCCGTAGCCGATCTTCCACTTTGCACTCTTTATTTTAAACATACCCCCGATCAGGATGGGCACTGAACCAAACTGGCTGCTTTTAAAATCCGCCTGCTGTCCCAGGGCATTCTCAATCTTGATATTTTCTATACGGTACACATTGGCATTTACCGAAATGCTCGCGTTTTCAATAAAACCTAAGCCCCCCGGATTATAATACACTGTTGAGTTATCGGGAGCGCCTGTTACGACTGCCCCGCCCATCAACGCTGACCTGGTGCCGTATTGCTGGGTCCAGTAATGGGAGTCTTGTGCAAACATTTGTGTCGCGCAGCCCATCAAAACCCATAAGCAAAAGTAGCGGTACATCATGGTCTTCATTTTATTTCTTTGATGGTTCCGATTTCTTTCGCATGGACGGTATCCGGCAGCGACAGCCCCTTTCCGAAGCGGTGCAAGGCATTCATCGCCTGCTGCATCGGGATCGCCTGGTATTCGCATTCCTCTACCTTGATACATCGTATTTCCCCGGCATCCATCCGGGGCGCATCGGGCAGAAAAATACTCAGAAAACCAGGCATGCTCTGATCGGTGATAAAAGCTACGCGATAGTAATTATTTTCTCTCAATAGTATGGCCTTCCACTGTTGCTTTACTTGGTAAGGATGCGCTCCGATGATGCGGTATTTGAGCATCTGAAAACTAGGAAAGAACAGGAATAATTTTTCTTCTATCGAGCTGCTCCACTGGCGGATGAAGCCTTTCTCAATCAAAAACCCACTAAGGAAGCAGAGCAGCAAAAGTATCAATACACATATAATGCTTACCGTGGCAGCCCCGAATACAGAGTGCAGGCCCAGGGCATCTACCAGCTTGCTGCCCACCGGAATTAACAGATGAATGGCTTTGTTGGCCAACACCACGAAAAGCAACAAAGGAAGTAGGAAAAAAACCCCTCCAAGGATGAATGCCCGTGGTGATTGTTTGAAAATTGACATGCTTATAGAATTTTAAGCTGTTTCCTTCTCACTCATCTCCGCCAAACGGGCTTCCAGCCATGCCCCGCCTTTGCGTATCTTGAAACTAACTACTAAAAGCGCTAAGCCTGCCATGAGTGCGAATAAGCCAATTAACCATATCAGTGAGCCGAACCCTAAAGCAGGATGGGCAAAAATGATTAAGCCAAAGACGACAGACAAAATACCTCCCGTAATCAGCCAGCCTTCCCCTTCAATTTCTTTGCGGACTTGTATCGCCATAGCGATGCGGCTGACACCACTAAAAATAAACCAGAAAGCAATGGTATAGGAGATAATCAGCAGGGTAACCTCGGGGGTGATAAAGAGTAGCAAGCCCAATATCAGGCTGATGGCGCCTTCCGCCAGGATTAGCCACTTATCTTCTCTTTCCTGCCAGCTCCTGATGGCTGCGATGATCGTAAAAATACCATCGGCGATGATGAGGGCAGCAAACCAGACAGCCAGACTGGCAGCAGTCAGCGTCGGGTTGACAAAAGCAAAGATGCCGAAGATTAATAACAGTACACCCTTCAGGGCGAGCATCCACCAGTTTTTGGCTAAGGTCTGTAACATAATCGTATGTGTTTGTGGTTGATATTCAAAATCTATTAGGCTTACATTCTATTTCATTATAAAAGGGTAATAGCTACAACTCCCAGCCGAAAGTCGTTTGAAAAACATAGTCAGTTGTGCTGGCATTCTCTACCGGTTGGTTATCAAAGTTGAGCGTAAAGCCCAGTTTAATATAAAAGTCCAGTGGCAGGTCATATTTTGTATCGAATGTATAGTCAATACGCCAGCGCCCCGACTCAGTTAAACTTGGATACACCACAATGTTGGTGAGTAAATTAAGGTCACCGATATCATACATATTCAGCTCAGTACCTACAAATGCCTCTCCGCTTCGACGGGTAGATGTTTCGGTGGAGAAATCTTCATTGTTGAAAGAAACCCCGCCCTGTACTCCCCAGTAGGTCTGGTTGGTATGGATAAGATATTTACCCAATCCTACTTTGCTGGTGGTACGAAGTGTTATCCTCTGCTCCGTATTGGAGAGCCAGGCAATCTGAGCCAATAAGAAATAATCTTTCGGCAAGAAAAACCGATAGGTAAATCCGGCATCTAGGCGCTGTATATCCTCTATATCATCTTGAGAGGAGCGAACGTTGTTATAATTAGCATCGGCAGACCAGCGTTCTGCTAAGTAACCGAAAGTACTGCGCACACTAAATTGCTTTAAATTGTTGGCTTTGGTATGGCTGTAGCCCAAATCTACCGAAGCACTTAACCTACTCCAAAAATCAGAATCAACCGATTTCAGATACACGATATTTTCCATAGCTGTACCTTCGCTGGCATCTCCCACAATGATGTTTACATGCACACTATCAGCACTGGACAGATAGCCGTTATACCGTCGGCCATCGGTCAGGGTAATCAGAAAATAACTTTTGGTATAAATCTTTTGGATACCTTCCCATTCTATCTTGAAATCAGTATCACTATAATCAGTTTCAAAAGTAAGCACGCCCCGATCCATATTCTTAGCTTCGCCCACCAAGATATCCCCATTGACAAGTACCAGCGAATCTTTTTGAGCGTATCCTCTATGTGAAATCATAATCGTCAACAGCAGGGTGCTCATTAAAATCCTTTTCAAACTATTGATCCTTTATTGATTAATATTATGCTGCTTATTCTTCTTCCCCTTCCTGCACATCTACCACTTCATACATATCTTTGCCATCCACTTGTACCGGTTGATAATACGTTTCGCCGTACTTTACGTAGGTCACATCGCCTATTTTAGTTTCTTCGCCGCCCTCAGGCAGGTTTTCTACTGCCGTACCAGAGGTGGGGGGAACTACTGTATAGCCTCCGTCGGATTTTTCGTAATAGGTGCCTCCGTAATAATAATTATTAGTGGTTTCATTTACCACTACTGTTTCTGTTTTTTCCGGTAGGATTTTAATCGTAGCCCCCACTGGCGCCTGTACTACACTGTACCCGCCATCGCTTTCAACATAATAGACCCCCTGATCGTAATGATACTGTTGGTTTTCTATACTAATCACAATGGCTGTTGCAGCTAAAGTAGCCACAAAAAAGCCCCAGGGATGCCAAACTGGCCCCCAATAGAAGGGGCGGTAAGGATGGTAAAAATAAGGCCGGTAGGCATAAAAGCGAAACCCTCCATACCTGTAGGGAGGCCGTCTGTATGGCCTTGGATTACGCCGGACTACAGTGTTGCGGTTATTTCTTACATTAAAATTCTTGCTATTATCTACATTGACATTGATGTTCTTTTTGCTGTTGTCAATATTTACTTTGTTGCCAACGTTGGTTTTATTCCCGATATTATTTTTCCTATCCCCGGTAGAAACCTTGTTTCCCGCATTCACCTTGCGGTCTGGCATTTTCTTGCTTCCGCCATTAATCGTTCTCTTGTTATTGTTGGCTGGCCTATTGGCAGCGGAAGACCTGGAGGGTGATGGTCTATTTGCAGCGGCTGGCCTTGCTGCCGGTCTACCGCCCCTGGAAGCTGGGCTGCGTTTCAAGTGTTGAGCATCTGCATCGGAAGGATGAAACGCCAGCACTGCAAATATAGCAATAGCATAAATGAGGGAGGTTCTTATCGTTTTAGCTTTCATGATGGTCTTATTCTGCATTAGTGATACTTTTTACATCTTTAGGTACCAGAATGATTTCTGACGCATTGGGTGGAGGAGAGAACTCAAACAGGGCAGCAGGCAGATCGGGATTGATTTGCCAATTGGAAAAAGTAAGTTCATGCTGTGGGCTTTCATTTTGGTCAAAATATACGATCACCATTTTTTGGGGAAGCGTCATGGCATCGCTGGAAATCCATAACTGGACGTTTTTATCGTCTCCTGCCGAGATAATACGAAAGCATTCTTTGCCATTGACCATACCCGTACCCAGATAAAGTAATTTTTTGCTTTGGAAGAGCAGGTCATCGGTGAAATAAGGGTTGAAGAAATCAGCAGCGGGAAAATCTATGCCATAATCTTCATTCACCTGATAAATTGTTTCCAGGATACTGCTGTCCGGGGCATCTATGTGGGCAAAATTATTTTCGCTGTAGGAATAAAAAGTAAGCGTGTCACCATTATACCAATAGCTGCGATGCCCGCGGTCCCCTCTAGAGTTGACCAGCATCTTATCGGGACCAATCATATATACTTCTTCTTCACTTAGCTGTTTCACCAGTCCTAAACCTTCTGTGGGCAAGAAGAAAGTGTTATCCTGCATATCGTGAGAGGTATGAAGCTGATAACTGCAGGAATGCAGGTCGCCAATCACTTCGCTCATGCGGTCTAGGATGAGCACAGCTACCGGATCATAGTCTTCTGTTTCTTGGGGTTCCTGCGCGTATGCGTAAATAGGCAGGATAGCCCATGCCAGATAGAGAATACTTTTTTTCATAAGTTAGGTTTTTTTAGGCAGTCCAAAAAGATACAATATTTTTATGAATTGAGCTGGCAGATCAAATGCATGTTGATTCATTTTGCCGGATTGAACAAGCTTGGTGACTACCAGCCCCGTTTTTAAGCATATTTTGTGTGAGTTCAGGACCAAAGCTTATATTCGCAAAGTTTCTATTGCTGATCTTAAGCATCCTTTGGTTAGGCTACTAATCATCAACAAATGAATAGCTTGCATAAATTATCACTTTCGCTTTATGAACCGGAGCTTTTATTGACAGAATTCAAACCTGGAAAGAATGCATTAGTTCTATGAAATATAGCATTTCATTATCGTTCATCCTCATCATGGCTGTTTCCTTCTACAGTCATGCGACAGGCCGCTATGCTGAAGTGAGTAACGCACCCAAGTCGGTATCGGTTGGGCTTATGGTGCTGGATGTTCACCAGATTGATAACATTGAGGAATCCATTACCGGCGAATTTGTTCTGTTCATGCGTTGGAAAGACACCAGCCTCTGTGTGCCCGGTCAGCAGGAGGTGATCAGAATTTCTTTTGAAGAAGCTGGCGCACCCCAGGTGCAGGTGAAGAACTTACAGGAAATCCAGACATTCAGTAAAAGAACTGTCGAAGTCAGCCCCCAGGGAATCGCTACTTTTCGCCACAGGTTTATCGGCCATATACGCCAGCAGTTTGATTTCAAGAGGTTTCCCTTTGATGTGCAGGACTGGGTTATCACACTATTTTATTCTGGGGTAAGTGAATTTCGTTTTGTGCCTGACCAGGAATATCAGGGCCTGATGGACGCCAATAACCCTTCCATTAGCAGTTGGCAGATTGACTATTTAGGGCAGAAGGCTTCTTTGATCACCAATTTCGGTTTCCCCATTCAAGCACTTGAAATAACGTATATTCTCCGTCGTGATCCGGTTTTCTATATCTGGAAAGTGGTGATTCCCATCGTGCTGGTGGTATTGATGTCATGGTCAGTATTTTGGATCAACCCTACCAATATTTCTGCACAACTGACGGTTTCGGTGACCGCTATCCTTACCCTGATTGCCTTCCAGTTCTCAGTGGCCCAGTTAATGCCTCCGCTTCCCTATCTGACTAAATTAGACAAGTTTACTACCGGAGCGGATATTTTTGTTTTTCTGGCCTTTGTAGAAACCATTATCACCAGCTACAGCGAAGATCATCACCGGCTAAAAGTTGCCGTAGCCATTGATTACTATTCCAGGTTCATATTTCCCATCGCTTTTGCGGTTTTCGTAGCGATCACTTTGTGGTGAGGGGAGCTACAATGCACATCTGCTAATTCATTAAGCTCAAGTACAAGTTTTTGGCATACCATAAAGACAAAAAAACCCTTCTACTTCAGAATAAGTAGAAGGGTTTTTCAATTTGTGATCAAATACGCTATCCGCCAGTAGTTTCTTCAGGTTCGGTCACTTCTATTTCCGCCCTTTCGCGTTGAGGGAATTCTTTATTTTGGGAGCTCAACACCATATCCAGCACAATTACCGTTTCAAAATCCACTTCAGGGACTGTGTAGGCATAAGTCTTGGTAATTTCCTCATCCAAATTGGAGGAAGATTCATCCAAAGTAGTAAGCGGGCTGAAATCGCCACCGCCTACTTTCACCAAAAGTTCGATACCTGTTGCCGGATCATCCGCCCGGTTTACGTAGTACAAGGTCACTACAATCTCTTCACCGGGAACAGGTTCATCATTTGAGACACTGATATCGGCTACGGTAGAAGTAGCCGTACCCACCAAATCGTAATCGGGCAGCACTTCATTTTTTTCACAGGATGTGATGACAAAAGCCAGCGCCATACACACCATTATTCTACGATATATTTTCATGTTTTTCGTTTTAAAGTGTTAGTACAGCCTAGTTATTTATCCCAAAATAACGCATCGCCTAGCGTGACCGGCGGCACATTTTGTCCATTACGGCTGGTCTCAGAAGTAGGATAGATTAGCCGTTTGATAAATTCACCGTTTAGCGAAGGGTTATGATTAGCCGGTAGCGTCATGTCTTCGTACTGGTAATCAAACCGGCGGGCATCTACCCAAGTCTCAGGATGCAGGTACATCGCAATGTATTTCTCCTTAAAAATATCCTGTATACTGAGATTACCTGCCCCTACACTTACTTCAGGATTAGCCAAATAAGCATTTATCGCTGCGCTTTCTACTCCAATTTTTGTCATGTGAGCAGTAATTCCTTCCAAGTAAGCATCATAGGCCCGGGTGGTATTTCCGGCAGCTAAGGCAGCTTCTGCTTCCATAAATTTTTGCTCAAAGAAAGTCATCACCAGTAGTGGCGCGTTCCTATCCGCGTAGTAGGTACCAGTGACGAGTGTGGAGCGGGCACCCTGCTCCGGTGCATCGCCTCGGCCTGCCCCATTGGGGGTTCCCACAAATTTACCTCCATTAGTACGTCCAAACATCAAAGGCATCCGGGGATCTACATACTCGTAGGTAGTGCCGTCCATAGACTCTACCAACTGCTCAGAGATCCATCCACCCAAAAGTAGGGCAGCATTGTCTATGGCTACATCTGCCCAGGGATTAAGCTGGCTGACGTTGGCATAAGCGGTTACCTGCATGTCATCTTCAGTACTTACAAAACCATTGTCAATCGCAGTAAGCACGGCCTGGGGGTCATAACTTGCCGTTTCGCTCAAGTGCAGTAAGTAACGCGCTTTAAGTGTATTAGCAGTTTTGATCCACGCTTCGATATCGCCTTCAAAGAAGAAATCATCGTCGCCGATGACAGCGGTGGAATTCTCTTGCCCAAGGGCTGCGATGCCGTCGTCCAGCAGCGTGAAAACCTCCTGATACAAAGATTCAGCACCGTCGTAGGTTGGGGTAAGTGTCTGGGCAAAGAAAGCATCACTATAAGGAAGATCGCCCCATAGGTCAATCGCCATACCTAAGTTCATGGCCTTCAGTATCTTGGCTACCCCTAGATATTCTGTGGCTCCTACCTCCTCTGCCTGTATTTCCATATCGCTGAGGTCAGTCATGACATTGTACAGGTTAAACCATGTGTTGTCGTAGGCCACCTCATCCTGAATGTCGGTAGAACTGGAAGCATTGGGCGAGGCCAGGTACTGCACGTAGAAAGAAGTAATATCGCCTACGTCAAACACATTGTTGGCAGTCTCAATTGTCGCATTGACCATAAGTCCGCTCAGCGGTGCAACAGTAGGATTGTTGGGGTCGTCGTTGATGTCCAGGTAATCTTCACAACTCACTGTAAACATCAATAAGACCGCCAGAAAAGCTATGTTTATTTTTCGCATGATTGTATTCATCGTATTCAAATTAAAGCGTCAGGTTCAGTGTAAAGAAATAGCTCTCTACCCCGGGATAACCCAAGCCAGTAAAGGCGGATGCATTGCCTCCGGCTCCTGAGCTAAATGATTCAGGGTCAAAGCCCGTCCAGGGTGTCCAGAGGATAATATTATTGGCTGCCGCTGAAACCCTGATTGCCGTAAAAGGAGTTGCATCTAATAGAGAAGAGGGCAGGTCATAACCCAACGTGATATTCCTCAATTTCACAAAAGAAGCGTTTTTTACAAAGTTTTCGGATACGCCCCGGTAAATGTTTCTGTAAAAACTGGCACCATAATCCCTGCCGTCCGGGCCAATGCCCTGGCCTAGCCATACTTGTTGGGTATTAGGGGAGCCATCCTCCAGAAAACCGTCAAAAACAACCACATCATTACGGTTGAGCGAGTAATCCAGCGTACCAAAAGCGGAATAGAAGTTAGCAAACTGATCATACTGATACTGTCCTGCACGGGCATCTACCAAGAAAGAAAGGTTTAGCCCTTTGTAAGTTAAAGTATTACGAATACCACCGTACCACTTAGGCTGGGAGTTACCGAGTACCAACTGATCGCTATTGACAACCGGAAAGCCATTATTGCCAATCAGCAGCGGCTGATCTTTATCCAATTCTGTAAATCCCTCAGGCGTACCACTGGTGTAGTATCTGTCATAGCTTCGTCCATACAGATTGCCATAAGCATCACCCTCAATGAGTTGTAGGGTGACAGAGCTTCCGGCATAACCAAATTGATCACCTAATACGATGTTTTCTATCCCTTCGCGGATGGCGACTACCCGGTTGCGGTTACGGGTAAAATTGACGGACACATCCCAGCTAAAATCATTGATCCTGACGGGGGTAGCACCGAGAATTAATTCTATACCTTGGTTTTCCAACTCACCGGCATTAGTCACAAAGCGGGTAAAACCTGTGGCATTAGATACCGGCACCGGAATAATCTGGTCTTTACTGTTGGATTTATACCAAGTCAAATCCAGGCTCAGGCGGTTTTCAAAGAACCTTAGGTCAGTTCCTATTTCCACCGCAGTAGTTTGCTCAGGTTTTAGAGTGGGCAAGCCAAAAGTGCTGTTCCTGGTAAAGCCTACTTGCTCCTCCACCGGAAAATAACTTGGCGACGTATAGGTAGTACCGGTAGAGTAAGGATCAGCGTCTTTACCTACCTGGGCATAAGAAGCCCGGATTTTACCGTAGCTTAAGAATTCAGGTACGCCCAGCACATCATTGAACACAAAACCCAAATTTACCGAAGGATAAAAGAAAGAGCGGTTTTCTTTAGGTAAGGTAGAAGACCAGTCGTTTCGGGCGGTGACGTTCAGGTACAGATAGTCATCATAGTTCAGCATCAGGTCACCGTATACCCCAACCAATCTGCGCTGGCTTAAGAATTCATCTGTTTGCTGGGTAGCCGTATAGCTGAGGTCATAGAAATTGGGAAGCACAAAGTCAGTACCTAAAGAATTCAGGTCATTTCTGCTTCTGTCAAAAATATCATTGCCCAGTCGAAGTGTCGCATCAATTTTCTCCGCAAAAGTTTTGTTCAGCGTGATATTTAAAGTAGAGTTGATATCCCGGCTGTTGATTTTGTTTTTACGAATAAAACCCTGATCATCCAGGGCGTTCTCACCATCAATACCCAAAGGGCCGGGCAGTATTTCTACTCGCTGGTCACTATACACGTCAGTACCGACCCTGTACGAAATACTCATCCAATCGGTAGGCCGGTAGTTAAAGTTCAGGTTGCCAATCACCCGGTTGACATCATCTTCGTAAGTAGCAAAACGGGCATCGTAGAGCGGATTGGTATTGCCATACGTATTTTGTGTACCGTCAGGATTGATATAATCGTCCACATCCTGGGTATTGGCCCAGTACATCAGCCGCTCCATAATGCGGTCATGGGGTACACGGTTACCACCCGATTTGATGTAATTGATAGATCCGGTGAGGTCAAACTTTTCACCCATATTTATTTTTCCGGATAATTTGGCAGAAGTACGATTCCAGTCACTGAAGGGGATCACACCATCTTGTTGTAGGTTAGAGATAGAACTGTAGAAAGTCGCACTCTCATTACCGCCTGATACGCTCACATTATTTTCCAGTTGCATGCCCGTTTCCATTGTATTGCGGGTGTTGTCATAATAACGATGGTCCGGGTCAATGACCTGTACGGCACGTATAGGCGCACCCCAACTAGGCCAGAAACTGCTGGGGTCATACTCACCTGAAAAGCCCTGCCCGTACTTTTCCTGAAAGTCAGGATATTTATTAATTTCTTCAAACCCAACTGAGCTGCTCACATTGATCTTGGTAGCACCTGCCTTACCTTTTTTGGTGGTGATGATGACCGCGCCATTGGCAGCACGGACGCCGTAGAGGGCAGTCGCCGCCGCACCTTTCAGCACGTTCATAGATTCCACATCATTAGGATTAAGGTCAGCTACCCGGTTGCTAGCCCCACGTGGAGTGCCCGGTGACTCTACGGTGCTATTGTCAATAGGTACACCATCAACTACAAAAAGCGGCTGGTTGTCCGCATTCGGATTGAGTGAGGTAAGCCCGCGAATGATGATACGGGAACTCATGCCCGGTGCACCGCCAGAGTTAGTGATCTGCACTCCGGCTATCCGGCCTTGTAAGGCATTCACCAGGTTAGGCTGCTTGGCTTCCGTAATTTCGCGGCCTTGAAGTTCCTGCACAGCATAGCCCAGTGCTTGTTTCTCCTGCTCAATACCAAAAGAAGTGACTACCACTTCGGAGAGTTGTTGCAGGCTGGGAGCAAGGGCCACATCTACGGTAGACTGGCTATTGACAGCTACCTCTTCTGACTCATATCCGATAAATGAGAATACCAGGATAGCTTCATCAGAGGGTACCGAAATCCGGTAATTGCCATCCACATCGGTCACTGTACCGGTAGTGGAGCCTTGTACCAGAATGTTCACACCAGGCAAGCTTTCCCCGCCTTCCAGGGAAGTCACCTGACCATTTACTGTACGTGACTGTGCCATTCCCATGTTGCCTAAGCCGCACAGAAAGATTGACAGTGTACACAGGTAGAAAAATTTGT
>JBBSOG010000114.1:0-13628 GCA_038259985.1 Cytophagales bacterium | reverse complement strand
TCCCTTCTTCCTCACATATCATTGAATAATAGTCATGCCAGTCTCCAATTCCCCGCGAACATTCCGAGCCAATAAAAATAAAGTTCTGATTGTTCGAGAATGAGTCTTCTGGTTGATTAAAAGCTTCTTGAATTCCTCCAATATTTCTAAGAAGCAAATCATGTTCTTCTATCAATTCACATTTGTATTCGTTGGAATTCTCCTGTTTGTTTAGCCAACCACAAACCTGTCCGATCTTAGTGTCCCAAGCAAATAAAATGTATTTGATTCCGTCAATTGTCAAATAAGTTTGCCTCGCTTTCAGAATTAGCTCGGTCAACACTGGGAAGGCCCTTTTAAATTCTTCGCTTAATTGGACTTGATTATATTCCTGAAGCTCAATCCTAGAATTCTCATTGATGAACCAAGTGATATCCGATTTAAATGCTTCAAAATCTGCGTTAGTTTCCTTTTTTCCCCTACCAAATGTTTTCATCCAATTGAAGATAATATTAGTCTAGCTTCAATACTGCCATGAAGGCTTCCTGGGGGATTTCCACATTGCCGACCTGACGCATCCGTTTTTTACCTTTTTTCTGCTTTTCCAGTAGCTTACGCTTACGGCTGATGTCACCTCCGTAACACTTGGCCAGTACGTTTTTACGCATGGCTTTCACCGACTCACGGGCAATAATCTTGGCGCCAATGGCAGCTTGTACGGCAATTTCAAACATCTGGCGGGGGATGAGTTCTTTCAACTTCTCACAAAGTCTTTTTCCCCATTCGTAAGCCTTGTCCCGGTGAACAATGGCGGAGAGGGCATCTACCTTGTCGCCGTTGAGCATAATATCCAGTTTTACCATATTGGATTGCCGGTAACCAATCGGATGATAATCCAGGGAGGCATATCCGCGGGAAATGGTTTTTAGCCTATCAAAAAAGTCAAAAACGATCTCAGCCAAGGGTAATTCAAAAGTGAGTTCTACGCGGTCTTGGGTCAGGAAAACCTGGTTTTTGATCATACCCCGCTTGTCCATGCACAGTTCCATGATATTACCAATGTATTCGGACTTGGAAATGATCTGAGCGCTTATAAATGGTTCTTCTATGTGGGATAATTCTGTCGGATCAGGCATTTCAGAAGGCGCACTCACCTGCTTCAACTCGCCATTATTCATAATGGCATGAAAACGTACCGAAGGCACAGTGGTAATCACCGTCATGTCAAATTCGCGCTCCAGACGCTCTTGTACAATTTCCATGTGCAGCATGCCCAGAAAGCCACAACGAAATCCAAAACCTAAAGCCATTGACGTTTCAGGCTCCCAGACCAGGGAGGCATCGTTGAGCTGCAATTTTTCCATAGAAGCCCGCAATTCTTCAAACTCTGAAGTTTCCACAGGATAAATACCCGCGAAAACCATTGGCTTTACGTTCTCAAAACCACTAATCGCTTTATCGCAGGGCTTGCTCACGTGGGTGATCGTATCCCCCACTTTTACTTCTTTGGCGACTTTGATACCGGAGATAAGGTAACCCACATTACCCACACCGATGGTTTTGGCAGGTTCTTGCAAAAGTTTCAGTACACCAATCTCATCGGCCTCATACGTCTTGCCGGTGTTGACAAACTTCACCTTGTCCCCTTTGCTGATCTGCCCGTTAAAAATCCGGAAATATACCTCTACCCCCCGGAAAGAATTATAAACAGAGTCAAAAATCATGGCTTGCAGGGGAGCGTCAGGATCGCCGGTAGGATGAGGGACTCGCTCTACAATAGCATCCAAAATTTCTTGGATACCAATGCCCTCTTTAGCACTGGCTTCAATGATGTCTTCCCTGCTACATCCAATAAGCTCAATAATCTGGTCACCAACTTCCTCCACCATCGCTCCCGGAAGATCAATTTTGTTGAGCACAGGAATAATTTCCAGATCATGCTCCAGGGCAAGATATAGATTAGAAATGGTCTGTGCCTGTACGCCTTGCGCTGCATCTACGATGAGTAGCGCACCCTCGCAGGCAGCAATAGAACGGGACACTTCGTAAGAAAAATCCACATGGCCGGGAGTATCAATCAGGTTAAAAATGAATTGCTCTTCCTTTTCTCCCTCCTTCTTATATTTGTAATTCATCTGGATCGCGTGACTCTTAATCGTAATGCCACGTTCGCGCTCCAGGTCCATATTATCCAGCAATTGTTCCTGCTTTTCCCGGTCGGTAATAGAACCGGTAAACTCAAGCAGGCGGTCGGCCAGGGTACTTTTCCCATGGTCAATATGGGCAATGATGCAAAAATTTCTAATGTTCTTCATGTACAATTCGCCACAGTTGTGATTTGCAAAAATAACAATTATTTATTCCTGTAATAATGCGAGGCAGGAGTTAATTGATTTTGCCTTAAAATAGCTCAACAGCGAATCAGGAAGGCTTGTTCCAGCCCAAAAATTACATTTCAAAAAATGGCAGGTGGATTCTTTATTTTTAAGCTAAAAACAATCAACAAAAACCCAAGGTTTTACGTATAATTGATCAGTAGTTTAAGTGAGAAAGTTTGAGGCGAGAGATAGCATGTTGGAGTAAGTTAGGTTTAGTAGTTTAGTAGTTTAGTAGTTTTGGCACGTCGGGTTTCCGGCGTGCTTTTTTTATGCCATATATTGTTTCCACCAATGTTGAAACACGATCAACGCCCAGACAGTAGCATGTACGTCGCCGGGGTCTTTGGAAAAGAGTTTTTGTCTTAACTGCTTCACCCCTTCTACATCAAACACATCCTGTTCGGTAATGAAGGCATCGGAAAGAAGTTCTTCAATAGTACTTCTCAATTCATTGCGAAACCAGCCCAGCAAAGGCACCTCAAAACCATGTTTAGGACGGCGGTAAAGCTCAGTAGGCAGCAAGTCACGAAAAGTATCCTGCACGATGCGCTTTTTCATCTGTCGGTTGATTTTGGAATCTTCGGGCAAACCAAAAGCAAATTCTACTACCTGATGATCTAGAAAGGGCACCCGAATTTCCAATCCGTGTGCCATGGACATCAAGTCTACTTTGGTGAGCATATCATTGGGTAGCACCAAATGTACATCGGTATACAGCCACTGATTGAGTGTTTCATGCCCATCATCTATGTGCTGAAGAAGTTTGGCGATTCTTTCTTCATGAATTTCAAAAGCCAGATTTTCCAGCACATTGCTGCTCAGAATTGTAGCTGCTTCTTCATTGTTTATGTAAGTGGCCCATTTCAGATAACGCTCTTTGGGGTTAAGCTCAATACCTTCAGCAAAGCGTTCCAGTTGCCGCACTTTGTTAGTCAAAGGATTATTGCGTGATTTGGGCAGACTTTTCCAGAGAGAACCCAGACCACTCACCATTTTTTCCACTACGCCCGGATGCATGGCCCGCCAGGCCGCCTGGTGTTTGTTGTAACCGGAAAACACTTCATCAGCCCCATCACCGGAAAGAGCCACTGTAACTTTCTTTTTGGTTTCCTTACTCAGAATGTAGACCGGAATGGCGGAACTATCCGCGAAAGGCTCATCTATATGGTCCAGGATTTCAAAAAGATGGCTGTAGAGATCGTAATTCCTCAGCGAAAATACGGTATGATTGGTTTGGTACTTTTCAGCAACCAGCTTGGCGTATTTGGTCTCATCAAAATAAGGTTCATCCCGATAGCCAATAGAAAATGTATTCAACTTATCTACGTGGCGACTAGCCAGCGCGGTGATGACTGAAGAATCAATCCCACCACTCAAAAAAGCACCTAATGGCACATCGGCAACCAATCTTTTTTGCACCGAAGCTTCCATAAGTTCCAGCAATCTTTTCTGTTGCTGCTCATAGGTCAACTTTTCGGAATTCAGATGATTTTCATCAAAAGGGATTTGATAGTATTGTCCCCCTTGCAACCGAGGTTCGCTGGCTTTGGATACTTCCAGATAATGGCCGGGCAGCAGTTTTTGCACACTTTTGAGCATCGTATTGGGTGCCGGGGTGTAATTGAATTGCAGATACTGATAAAGGGAATTCGTATCCAGTTCTTTTTCAATACCGTAGGCCAACAGAGATTTCATCTCGGAGGCAAAAATCACTTTATCCTCATCGGCATAATACAGCAAAGGCTTGATGCCCAAGCGGTCGCGGGCAATGAAAAGGTGGTCGCGCTGCTCATCGTAAATAGCGAACGCAAAAAAGCCGTTCAGTTTATCCAAACAAGCTTTATCTTCATGAATATAGAGTTGTAATAGTACTTCAGTATCACTCTCTGATTGGAAGTTGACACCCTGTTGCTCAAGTTCTTTTCTTAATTCACGGTAGTTGTAAATCTCACCATTAAAGACGATGGTATAGCGTTCACTGGTATCCTTCATCGGCTGGTTTCCGCTGGCGCTGGTATCTATAATGGAAAGACGACGATGCCCCAGCCCTGCTCTGTGTACTGAAGTACTTCTCCCAAAATCCGGTCCCCGTTTACTCAGCTTTTCAGTAGCTGCCGCCAGGTTGATCATGTGAAAACGTCCTATCTCATTGAAGGCATAAATACCTGTGATTCCGCACATATTTTCTATTAAAAATTATAGATTTCATATTGAAAATTTTGACACAAATTTCCAAAATCAGATTATTTACTAACCTTCAGTCGTTGATGGTAAATTGCAAACATTATTTGATTAATGCTTTAGTGAGTCCGCGAATGAAAGGGATTTTGGGTACGGTGTTGGCAAGCTTTATCTCTTCCCAGAGATTAGTTTGCTCATCCAAAAATTTAAATACCCGCTGGGGTGAGTTGTTGCGAAATAATGCTGCAAAAACTTCGCTGGCAGGATGCAAACCATTAGCCATCACATTGAGCAGCGTGCTGTCATAAAGCATAAAGCGCTGTTGCCAGCTACTGAGCTGCCGCTGTGGGCTTTTATTTTGAATGAGGCATTTTACCATCTTTTCGCAATCCTGCTGAATCCGCATGAAAGTATAACCCGTAGAAGGCTTGGTCACTCCGCCTGCCGTACCAATATTGACAATTTGCTTACCTCCCGCTGAAGGGTAAGGCATATCAGTCATGGGAATCACGCCAAATTCTTCGTGTTCAATTATATAATCATCCAACTGGTAGTAATCCCTTAAATAATCAATCAAAGCTTCATCGTAGGCTTCTTCCTGCAACAATTCAGTGGAGAAAATAGTGTATTCTATCAAAGCCGTGCGCTCATTGGTAGGTAACAGGTACATAAAACGGCAGTCATCATGCTGGGCGATGCGAAAGTCCATCAGCGTAGCTTTCTGAGGATCAAAGAATGATGCCGGAGTCTGGATTACCCAACCTTTGAAATGCTGTAAGAGATAATGATGGCCATTGGCACGAGTCCGTTCATCTTCCTGACGAATGCTGCTGAAAATCCAATCTGCTTCAAAGTTACCGGATACTGTCTTCACTAAAGCACCGCTCTCCGTATCCTCAACACCTAAAATAGCTGATTGCAAAAAATGAACATTGTCTGACTGGGCAGCCTGCGCCTGCACGTGCCCGTAAAAATCTATACCCCGGATCATCTTATAAGCATAGGGAGCTAAATCCAGGGTTTGGGAAAAGTTCTCACTATAAAAATCTACCTGCTCCCATTGATGATGAACTATAGGCTCAAAAATGTTTTTGCCAGCTTCCCAAAAACACCAGGTACGGTCATTCTGGTCTTTGGCAGATTTATCAATGACCAAGATTTTTTTCCCCGACAAAGGGCTTTGCAACATATGATAGAGCAGGCTAAGCCCTGCGGCCCCACCCCCGGCAATGATGTAGTCGTATCGGGATAAAAATATCATGAAGTGGGTGTAGGAAATTTAGCTATTGGAACAAGGAAAATTGATGCTTGTTCGGATAAACTTAATGAAATTTACCTTTAACTACTCACAATACTTCTTCAGAAAGAAATCGGCGCGGTCATCGCCCAGGGCTTTGGCTTTTTTCCAGTCCTGGCAGGCGGTGGCATCTTCAAGTTGGTAATAGGCGGTGGCCCGGCCTTTGTAATATTCCGCTTCATCAGCGTTGAATTCAATGGCTTTGGTAAAGTCTTTCACCGCCCCTTCTATATCTTCTAGCAGAATTTTGATATTAGCCCGGTCGTAATAAGCGGCAGCATCGTTGGGAATACGTTCAATCACTTTGCTGTAGTCTTTTAGCGCGCCTTCGTAGTCTTCCAGTTCTTCTTTCAGATAAGCCCGGTTGTAGTATACATTGGCATTGTCAGGATTGATTTTCAGCGCTTTATCAAAATCGGCAAGGGCTGCCTGAAACTCATACATATAGGTATAGGCAGTAGCCCGGTCAATATAGAGTTGGGCATCTTCTTTATCCATCGTCAGGGCATTAGAGAAGTCTACGCTGGCCTGGGCATAATTCTCTCGCTTAAAATAGGCTTTGCCCCGGCGATAATAGGTATCTTTTTCTTTGATCCCAGCTTCAATCACCAGGTCATAGTAGCCAATCGCGATGGCATACTCTTCCAGTTCATAATAGGCGTCGGCCAGGTAATAAAGTATAGCTGGGGTAGCTGCTTCCGCAATTTCTACTTCTCGCAAATCATTTTTAGAAGCTGCAAAGTTTTTCAAGCGAAAATAGGCAACTCCCCGGTTTTCGTAAGCCAAAATATAGTCCGGCTTGAGACTTAGCGCCTGGTCAAAGTCAGGGATAGACTGCTCATATTGTTCCAACAAGAATTTGGTTTTACCCCGGTTATTAAAGATCACCGGGTCATTCACGCCTTGATTAACTGCCTTATCATAATCTCCCAGGGCCGCCTGATAATCTTTGAGCCGGAAACGGGTATTAGCCCGGACGGCATAAGCATCACCAAACTCTGCCTGCTTACCTACTGCCACATTCAAGTCTTGTAAAGCTTCTTCGTAATCCTTGTTCTCGTAATGGGCAAATCCCCGGCGGTAATAAGTCATTGCATCGTCTGCTCCCAATTCTATGGCCCGGCCTAGATCTGCCAAAGCTTCTTTGTATTGCTTTAGGAAGAAACGGGCATTTCCCCGGCAACTCAGGCTAGTCTCGTTGACCATTCCCTGCTCTATCGCTTTGTTCAAATCGGCAATAACCAGTTCGTAGTATTCGGCTTTTTCCTCTTCGGCTATATTTTCAATAAGGTTAAACTGGCTCACCCCACGACTAAAATAAGTACGGGCATCGGCAGTTTTGTTTTCAACTGCCGCATTCAACTCCACCATCGCTTCCGTATAAGCTGCTGTTTCATATTGTGAAATACCCATCAGCCGGGCAATGTCCTGGTCCTGGCTGTCCAGTTGTCGCGCTTGCTGCAAATCTTTAATGGTTCCGATATAATCTTCACTGGCAAAATGGGCTTGCCCCCGGTTCAGATAGGCTTTGGTATAATCAGCTTTGCGGTTGATGGCTTGGTCATAATCAGCGATGGCAGCGGAGTAATCCTGCTGCATAGCTTTGGCCTTGCCCCGGTTGTTATAGATTGTTGGCGCTTTTTCTGCATCTTCTGTCCCTCCATTGGCGAGGGCCAGGTCATAAGCTGATATTGCACCTTGATAGTTGTCAATCAAAAATTTGGCATTACCCAAATTGTACAAGCTGAGTAAATCTTTTGCGCCTTTGGCTACTGCCATGTCAAGGTCTTTGACCGCCGACTGATAGTCATTGATCGCGAAATAAGCATTTCCCCGGTCAGCAAATACTTTGGTGGCATCAGCGCCTTTTTCTACGGCTTGGTTCAGGTCAGTTATGGCTTTATCATGATTGCCTAGGGCAGCATTTACGTAACCGCTGAATTCAAAAGCTTTGCGGGTATCCGCCCCCAGGCTAAAAGCTTTGCTCAGGTCTCCCAGGGCTTTCTTAAACTCGCTACTGTAGTAGTAAATTTCTCCTCGGTAGAGAAAAGCCTGTATCTCGCTAAGTCCCATCGTAATGGCTTCCGACAGATCTTTTTCTGCTTGCTCATATTCAGCGATTTCAAAATTGGCATAGCCGAGATACTGGTACAATCTCAGGTCGCTGGCGCCCATGTCACTGGCCCTTTTCAGGTTATCTACTGCCTTGTTTTGCTCTTTAAGCATATAGAAAGCAACCCCTTTTTCCAGATAGGCTTCAGCGAAACGTTCTTTCTTTTGGATAGCCTTTTCAAAATCCGCCAAGGCTTCTTCCGTTTGTTGGGCTGCCAGATAAGCTTTGCCCCGCTGCAAGTAAGTATCTGCACTGCCAGCTCCCAAGGTGACTGCTTTTTCTAAATCTAGGAGCGCTCCCTCAGTTTCTTTTTGTCGCAGGCGCAGGGACGCACGGTTGAGGTAAGCCAGCGTATCTTGTGTACCCAGGCTGATGGCCTGGTTGAGATCGTCTATCGCTGATGTTTCCTTGATTATATATTTAGCATTGCCCCTCAGCAAAAATACCTCAACTCCATTTTCCCCGGCGCCGACAGCTTCATTGATCGCGGCCACGGTAGCCTGGTAATTTTTCAAGTGGTATTCTGCTTTGCCCAGATTGCGATAGGCCAATCCATCACCTTTTCCCTGGGCAATGGCTTCTTTGAGGTCGGGTAACGCACTACTATATTCGCCTAGCGTTACCTTTGCATTCCCCCGGCAGTAATACAATTCAGGGTCATTCTCTCCCTTATCCATTGCCTTGGAAAGATCAACGACTGCTCCTTTATATTCTTGCAAATGGTATTTACTTTTACCCATACCTGCATAAATTTTCCCTTCATTGTTACCCAGCGAAAGTACCTTTTCGTAATCTTGTAAGGCTTCTTTAAACTTATCCTGTGCATACAGTATGCTTGCGCGGGTAAAGAGGAGTCCACTTTCCATTAAGCCACCACCAATGGCTTTGTTGAGGTGTAGCAACGCTTTTTCCTGATCGTTCTTTTGAAAATACGCCTGCCCTAACATCCCCTCAACCTCCGCACTAAGCGGTGCTTTTTGTAAAGTACTGATGGCTAAGTCATATTGCTGCTGGGTGAAGTAAGCTTTTCCTAAAGATAGGTAGACTACTTCGGCAGTGTTTCCTTGGGAGATGGCTTTTTCCAACGCCTGAATCGTTTTGTCATGCTGTGTTTTGGCAGCAAAAGCTAAACCCTGAACCTGGTAAAAATAACCATCCAGTAAATTTTCGTTGCCGACGGCTTCTACTTGCTGCAAATCCTGAATAGCCTGATCGTATTGTTGCATCGCAAAACGGGCGTATCCTCTTTTTTGATACAACACCGGATCATTGATATTCGCTTGTTTAGCCTCCTGCCGGGCCCCCTGCTGGGCTAGATTTAAAGCTTTGATGGCCTCACTGTAATTTTTTCTTTCATAAAAGGCGATGCCGCGGTACATTTCAAACTCAGCATCCACTTTATCCAGGGCGGTAGCTTTGTTGAGGTCAGCCACTACACTTTCCCACTGCTGTAGGTGATAGTAGGCAGTAGCCCGGTTCAGCCAGGCTTTTTGATAGCTCTCTTTGCGCTTGATCGCTTCGCTAAAGTCAGCAATGGATGCCTGATAATCAAGGGTGAGTAATTTTGCTTTTCCGCGATTGTTGTAGATGATTTCATCTTTTTGACCTAGTGTTATTGCCTGGTCATAGTCTTTAATTGCCTGGGCATATGCTGCACTCAGAAAATAGATATTAGCACGTTGGTAGGAAGCCCGGGGGTCTTTGGTACCTTCCTGAATGGCTTTGCTCAAATCATTGGCTGCTTCTTTATATTTTTGCTTCTCATAAAAACACAATCCCCTGTAGAGAAAAATTTCAGGATTATATGCCCTCATTTCCACGGCTCTATTCAAATCTTCCAGGGCAGCATCTATTTTCTGTAGTTGAAAATTAGCCATGCCCCGCCCCTGATATGCCTCAGGGCTGCTGGAATGGGCGATGATGTGCTGGGTAAATGCCGTTTTGGCTTCGGCAAACTGGCTAGCTTTGAGAAATGAATTGCCTAGTGACAGATAATCTGTTGAATCCTGCGATGTTATGAATGCCTGTGCCGGATGCAAGATAAGTTGCCCGGCCATTACCAGCATGGTTATAAAAATGAGACGTTTTACCATATAGTGGTGTACCTTAATCTATACTCTATTTTCCAGACCAAATTTAGTTGATCAGATACTGCTCCTTGCTTGAAAAACGTATATTTCTGTTCGGCGTAAGTTTAAGGAAACCTTTGATAGTGCATAAACGAAAAAAGCCCTGGACAATTAAGTCAGGGCTTTTTTATAACTTTAGCTTATTTTTTTTAGGCTTCCGCTACTTGCTCTACGTGTACGTAAGAACGGTTTTGAGAAGCTTTCTTAAATACTACTTTTCCGGGGGTGAGCGCAAATAAGGTGTGGTCTTTTCCAATCCCTACATTTCTGCCAGGATGGTGCTTGGTGCCACGCTGTCTGACGATGATATTACCTGCGATCACATCCTGACCGCCAAATATTTTTACACCTAAGCGTTTACTTTCCGAATCCCTACCGTTTTTCGAGCTACCGGCTCCTTTTTTATGTGCCATGGTATCGTGATTTTATAATTAAAACTTTTGTTTACTTCTTCATCAATTTCTTAGCTTGTCCTACCCAATCTTCATTTTTGATTAGGTCAGCGGTCAAGCCATCTACTTCAGCCAAGGTTTCCATATCTTCCTCGGTCAACTTACTAATTTGCGCAAAAGTAGTATAGCCTCGGTCATGCAATTCTTTTTCAAACACTGGGCCGATACCAACGATTTCTTTCAGATCATCGGGAGTAACCTCTTTAGCCTTGGCTTCTTTCTTTTCTGATGGGTTCATCAGTTCTTTAGCCTGTCCTACCCAATCTTCATTTTTGATCAGGTCAGCGGTCACACCGTCAATCTCTGACAGTTTCTCCATCTCATTCTCAGTCAATTTGCTGATTTGTTTGAAAGTGGTGTAGCCTCTTTGGTTTAGCTCTCCTTCAAACACAGGACCGATGCCGCTGATGGCTTTCAGGTCATCCTGAGACGCATCTGATTTTTTGCTTTCTTGCTTAGGCGCTGCTTTTTCTTTAGCGGGGGCTGCTTTTGTTTCAGTCTTGGCTGAAGCTTTCTGTCCTTTGGCAAGCACATCATCAATCATGATCTTGGTGTATCCCTGACGATGGCCTTGTGTTTTTCTGTATCCTTTTCTTCTTTTCTTTTTGAATACGATAACCTTGTCACCTCGACCGTGGTCCAGGATAGTTCCTGTGACTTTGGCACCGCTTATTATTGGCGAACCCACTTCAAAGCCATTGTCATCTCCCATCAGGAGAACACGATCAAACTCGACGGAAGCGCCAGTATCCCCTGTTACTGAAGGAGCATATATAAACTGGTCTTTGCTTACTTTAAATTGCTTTCCGGCTATATCAACGATTGCGTACATTTTGTTTACTTTTGTCAATTGAGGCGCAAATATAGAATTTACTCTTTGTTTATACAAATCATAGCCCGCTTTCGTTTATCCTTTTTAAGAAAAATTTTATCACCTAAGCAGAAAAATTTACCAATACAAGCCGGAAGGAGTGCTTGATATCGTATGGGCTTTTTGTGTCGTGTTTGCACAAAAACAAAATATCATGGATTTATCTCAAAGATTTAAAGAATTTCAGGAGTGTGTATAGCGCAAATTTTCCCAAATGGATGCCAAGCTTTCGTTTATGCAAGAAATTATCCGTGGGTTAAGAAATGATTTCAGCAAAATCAATTAAAAAATAGGCGATTTCATGCAGTTCTCTTCTGAATACATTTCAGATCACGAAAAGCGCATCAGTGCGCTGGAAGATAAGGTGAAGTAAATTTGCCCCGCCCAAAACCCCTTTATATCAATGACAACTGACGCGACATGGCTTCGGCTTCCTGCTTGGTGTAGCTAGATTCCTGGTATTTAACCATCAAGTCCCTTTTTTTATTGGCTTCCCCCCTTGATATATAGCGGGGCGACACCACATATACCGACTGCGCTTTTCTCCTCAGAAAATCAATTTCCACCAGATAAGCTATCGTTTCGGAGATAGTCCGTTGGCTGGTTTTGGTAAACTCAGCAATGTCCCGATACTTCCCAATAAACAAATGGGTACGACTATCAATGCTGTTGAGTATATATAAGAGCACTTTCTTTTTGCCTTTACCAAATTCCCGGGAGGCTTGGAGCAGATCGGGCAGAAAAGTAAGGTAAAAATGAGTGTTCCTGTAGATAGGCTTTTCTACTACAGCAAATTCCCGTTCCTCCCCGGTATCAGCATTGATCCAGCGCTCATAATGCACGATTTCTTTCTCTTTCTTCGTTTTGACCTTTGATCTCTCTTCCATAGCTGTGAAATAAGGATTTTCCTCAAATATTAAGTAAAGCAATTGCTTTTATTTAAGAAAGCAATAAATATCGTATAAAAAAGCGTTGGAAAATACTCTTTGCAAGAAATTTATTTGATTCTCCCGAACAAAAAGGAAGAACCTGTATTTACATAATAATAAGCAGGGCATTTCAAAACATTAAATCTGTTAATTTTCAGAAATATTCTTAACATTGATTGAAAGTTATTATTTATCTGTTTTTCAATGAATTACATCATTACTTATAAATGATAGATTGAATGTTTAGCAAAATTAATTTACCTAAAAACAGAAGATTGGCTTTTTCTTTTGAAGTGAAATAGACATATTTGTCTTACTGCAAAAGCATGTTCTTTTTTACGCTTTTTTGAGCGAAGCTTCGGAGAATGCGCTTTCCTTTAAAGATAGAAACTTAGCATATTTATCATCAATAATCATCAGACATGGATCAGAATACATTAGTAGCCCAAGAACCGATTTTGCAGGAAAATCCTAACCGTTTTGTACTGTTTCCTATTGAACATCCCGACATTTGGCAGTGGTACAAAAAGGAAGAGGCGAGCTTCTGGACAGCAGAAGAAATTGACCTTAGCCAGGACCAAAAAGATTGGGTCAATATGACCGACGATGAGCGTCATTTTATCTCTCATGTACTCGCTTTCTTCGCGGCCAGTGATGGCATTGTGAATGAAAACCTGGCCGAAAATTTTGTCAACGAAGTGCAATATACGGAGGCTAAGTTTTTCTATGGCTTCCAAATTGCGATGGAAAATGTCCACTCCGAGACGTATTCCCTGCTGATTGATACCTATATTAAAGATACCAAGACCAAGAATATGCTCTTCCGCGCTGTGGAAACCATGGACTGTGTGAAGAGAAAAGCTGACTGGGCGCTACGCTGGATTGATGAAGGTAATTTTGCCGAAAGGCTGGTGGCTTTTGCCGCAGTAGAAGGCATTTTCTTCTCCGGTAGCTTCTGCTCTATCTTCTGGCTCAAAAAACGCGGTCTGATGCCCGGCCTGACGTTTTCTAATGAGTTGATTTCCCGTGACGAAGGCTTGCATTGTGACTTTGCCTGTCATCTATATATGCACCATTTGATTAACAGGCTGCCTAAGGAAACAGTGATCAAGATCATTAGCGATGCGGTGACGATTGAAAAGGAATTTGTGAGCGACGCGCTGCCAGTCAGCCTTATTGGTATGAACTCCGACCTGATGTGCCAGTACATAGAGTTTGTGGCTGACCGCCTGTTGCTTGAGTTGGGCTGTGACAAAATTTACAAATCCGGCAACCCTTTTGACTTCATGGAAATGATCT
>JBBSOG010000113.1:0-13681 GCA_038259985.1 Cytophagales bacterium | reverse complement strand
AAACAGGGTCGCTCGGCGATATGAAAAAAACTATACTGCTGCCTTTGTTTAAACCATAGAAACTGCGGAAAGGACTTTTTAGCGGTATTTCGCAATCTCCCATAAAAGAAAATAAAAGAGCTGTATATTTTCTAAGGTATCCTGCTCGCGTTTTAAATAATATTGTGTAAATTTTGGAAGCTACATTTTATACTCAATTTGAAGAAGTACAGTCGTGCTTTTAGTCATAAAGAATGTTTCATATTTTTATTAAAAAAAATCAAAATATTATTTCGCATTTTTCTTATAAATTGAAATAAAATTTTATTTTTACGCATATTCATTTCATGAATCTAAAATAAGCTAGAAATACACGATCATTTTATACTTTTTCCAGAAAATGATTTTATGATACGTGCAGCCTAACAATCAGGAACATAAGTTAACAGGATATAAAGCATTCTGTCACCAAATGACGTAAGCTATTGTCACAAAGCGTGATATAATATAGTCAGATATTGACAGCATGCGAATGCTTTGAAATGATTGTGCCAGATTAGATTCATCCTTGATTATAATTTATCTGATGAGAGATGGTAGATAGATGACATTGTTTCAATAAGACAAAATAAACTCAACTTTAATGGAAAACTGATTTGGACAATTCCCCAGAGTCTCAATCCCAATAAGTCTCAATGTTGAGTATTGGGAGGTTTTTGCCATGTCGCAGCATTTGAATAAGTATAACCACAATTAATAACCTAGCCTGATGCCTATGAAATACCACAGTTCAAGTTAAAAGTGCAATGCACTACCCTTGCAAATCTGATTTGATAATGGTTCTAACGAATCAGATTATCAGAAAAAACTATTTCAAAAATTGAGCTCCTATAACTATGAAAAAAAATTTAACGAATTCTTTATTACTGATTCCTAAGTTAATGCTGAATGGCATACTTATTTCGTTTTTTGTATTAGATACCGTGTACGCCAACGACAGCCTAGCTGAACGAAATGTGAGTATTTATGATAATCCTACATCCATCACTGAGCTGGCTGCAACTAAACCGCTCATACAAATGGTAAGAGGACAGATCACCTCATCCACTGATGGAATAGGTTTACCAGGTGTAAATGTTTTGGTAAAAGGCACCAGCTCTGGTACAGTAACTGATGTAGAGGGTAATTATAGTATTAATGCCCCCAATCAGGATGATACACTGGTAGTTTCTTCTATAGGATATATTACACAGGAAGTGCCTTTAAATGGACGTTCTGAAGTCAATATTACCCTGGCAGAAGATGTGACAAGTCTGAATGAGATTGTTGTCGTGGGATATGGTACTCAGGAGAGAGCCGAAGTTACCGGTGCTATTAGCACTGTAGCCGGTAAAGCACTCACATCTCGCCCTTTAACCAATACCGCTACCGCGTTAGCGGGTAGATCACCCGGCTTAACCGTGATGAACCAGGGGGCAGCGCCCGGAGCAGAAGATGTAGAGATACGTATCCGTGGCATAGGTACTTTGAACAACTCAAACCCTCTGGTATTGGTAGATGGTATTGAGCAAGCACTTGGTACCGTTGAACCTCAAAACATTGAATCTATCTCTGTTTTGAAAGATGCCGCCTCCTCCGCAATTTATGGTTCACGTGCAGCCAACGGGGTAATTTTGGTGACTACCAAGCGTGGTGCCGAAACTGGTACTACTGTATCTTACAATACTTTCTTTGGTATTCAAAACCCTAGCTATTTTCCTGAAGGCGCTGATCCGGTTACCTGGATGAAATTGGAAAATGAAGCGCAGGTAAATGCTGGTGGTACCCCTACCTATAGCGATGAGTATATTGAAAATGTAGCCGCAGGTACAAATCCTTTGGAATTTCCTTTTGCTGACTGGGAAAAAGTATTGAATCCAAATGCTTTTATGCAACAGCATAATTTATCAGTATCCAGTGGAGGAGAAGCTGGGAAAATCTTTGCTTCCATGAACTTCACCGACGCGGATGGTATCATTGATAATTTCAATAATCTCCAGACAACCATGCGTATCAACGCCGATTTGTATGTATCGGATAAGTTGACATTTAAGACCAACCTGATGTATAGGAACGGTAATTTTAGTGGTCCTGGACATGCTTTAAATGCTGCTGGAATAGCCGGTCAACGTATTATACAAGGACTGCTACACATCAACAGAAATGTAGTGATGGAGTATCCTGATGGTACCTACGACCTGGTTTCCGGATATTGGAACCCCTGGGCGATGGCCAATGAGGGTGAAACCAAAAGGCTGAACGATGACATGTTAGCCCAGACAGGTTTTGAATATACCATCAACGATAAGCTCTCTATCCAAGGAAATGTTGCTTATAATTTAGAGGCTTCTAACCTTTCTACTTTTCTGAATAGCCTGGCCGGTATGCAGAATTATTTGACTGGCGAGCCTCAGGCTGTAGCCGGATGGTTTGCGACAAACGATCTCACCGAAGCTCAAATCACGGAAAGAGAATTGAGCCAAAGGATGTATTTGAACTATTCTGATGATTTCGGAAGACATTCCCTGGAAGGATTAGTGGGATATGAAGAAATCAATAACAAATTGAAAAATGTTACAGCTGCTCGCCAAAATTTCTTTAACAATGAACTCCGGGATTTGGGTTCTGGTAGTGTAGAAAATCAAAGAATTAGTGGTTATAATGAACATTGGCGTCTTCGTTCATTTTTTGGAAGACTAAATTATGGTTTCGATGAAAGGTATTTGATTCAGGCCAATTTACGTTTTGATGGATCTTCCAGATTTGGTAATGGCAACCGATGGGGATTATTTCCTTCAGTTTCTGCCGGATGGAACCTGACCAACGAAGCTTTTATGGAGGATGTGGTAGCAAATGATGTGATCAGTACGATTAAGCTTAGAGGATCTTGGGGCCAGTTAGGAAATCAGAACATTGGTCTTAATAGATTTAGAAGTACGTATAACCTCAACCAGGGGTACCAATTTGGAGGGGTAGTAGTTCCTGGAGCGGCTATCACCCAAGCGGGTAATCCAAACATTACCTGGGAAACGTCTACCATGACGAACATAGGACTGGATATGACATTCCTAGGTGGAAGAGTTGGGTTGATTGCAGAATACTTCTGGAAATACACCGACGATATCTTACTTGATTTACCCATTTCCAGTACCATCGGTGTGGAACCTCCGGTACAAAATGCCGCCGCGGTATCAAACAACGGTTGGGAACTTGCTATAACGTATCAAAATGCGTTAAAATCAGACAATGGATTCAACTACTCAGTGGGATTAAACTTATCTGATGTACAGAATAAGATTGAGGATCTGAAAGGTGCAGGTCCGTTCTTCCCGGATAACTTCTCGATATGGACAGAAGGCGAATCCATGAATACATTAAGGGGCCTGACATCACCTGGTCTTTACCGTACGCAGGCCGATTTGGATCAGTATCCCGCCACGCTCAATCCTAGTGTAGGCATTGGTGATATTATCTATGAAGACGTAAATGGAGATGGGGTAATCTCTCAGTCTATTTTTCCCGGTGGTGACCAGGTGATTATCGCCAATGAAGATCCAAGGTTTGAATTTGGTGTCAACTTCGGTGCTACTTACAAAGGATTTGACTTTTCTATGTTCTGGCAGGGTGTTTTGCAAAAAGAGCATTTACTAGACGGTGCAATACCGGAAGGACCGGCCTTTAGTAATTTTGTCCATAAAGTAATGGCCGAGGAAGCCTATCATCCGGTGAGAAACCCTAATGGAACCTGGCCATTGGTCACTGCGGGTAACTCCTGGAATATTGTGAAATCAGATTTCTGGCTGGTTGATAGTAAATATGCCCGATTGAAAAACTTCCAATTAGGATACACAGTGCCTCAGAGCTTGATTCAATCTCTGAGAGTCTATATATCTGGCGAGAATTTGATCACTCTTACTCCTAATGAGCTCTTTGACCCGGAAACACCTAGAGGAAGAAGCCAATTCTTCCCACAGACAAAAACTATGAGTGTGGGTTTAAACGTCGTGTTTTAGCATTAAAAAATCAGTAAGTGAATACTATTATGAAAAAATTTAATATTATCAGAAGTTTATTAGTCTTTGCTGTCTCTGTTCTTATGGGTTGTGAAGATGGTTTTGATACAGGTTTGGATTTGGAACCAACCGGGGCCGTTTCTGAAACTATTTTTTGGCAAGACGAAAATGATGCCCGATTGGCAGTGAATGCTATCTATAATGAGTTAGATAATCCACAAATGGTTATTGAGCTTGATGGCATCACTGATTTAGGATTCCGTTCTGCATCCAATGTTCCAACTTTCAATGATGTACGTTTGGGAGAAATAGATCCTTCCAATGGTGCGATAACAGGCATTTGGATTCGATACTTCCGAGGAATACGTAAAGCAAATAATGTAATCCTCAATATCGGCTTACTCGAGAGTGGTGATCCTGAAGTGCTGGCAAGACTAGAGGCTGAGGCCCGCTTCCTTCGTGCCTACTATTACACTCAACTCACCAGTCTATGGGGTGATGTGCCATTAATACTGGAACCTCTTGAAATAAATGACCAAAGGCCTGCTAATAGTAAAGCAGACATTGTAGCTTTTATTATCGATGAATTAGATGATATTGTTAATTCCAACGCGCTTCCTGAAAGTTATTCAGATGGTAGTATCGGCCGGGCTACCCACGGTGCTGCATTAACGTTAAAAGCAAGAGTTGCTCTTCGCAACAACATGTATCAAGTGGTAGTTGATGCTACAACTGCAGTAATGGATTTAGGAATTTATTCATTGTATCCCAATTATGGAGAGCTTTTTCAGTTTGCCGGACAGAATTCTGAAGAAGTTATTTTTGATAGGCAATATGCAGTAGGCGGCAATACTTACAATGCTTTTGGTTATTCAGCAGCTACCATAGGGGGAGGTTCTGTAGTGGAACCCATGAATGGTTTGTATGAAAAATATGACTTTAAAGGGCCAAAAAATCCAAACAATCCTTTTGAGAATATTGATCCTAGATGGGATTTTACGACTTATTACACTGGGCAACCTATTGGTACTTCTACTTTTAATTCATGGCCGACCAGCAATACACCTGATAGAATTTCAAGTACTGAATTTTCTACAGTTTACGGTTATAACCTGAAGAAGTGGGTTGATTATAACGTTTATTCTGCAAATCCAGATGCTGGATCTATCAATATGATCCTAATGCGGTATGCTGACGTGCTATTAATGTATGCAGAGGCAAAAATTGAATTAGGAGATATTGACGCGTCAGTGTACGATGCTATCAATCAAATTCGTCAACGCCCTACTGTTGAGATGCCTGCTATTACTCCAGGGAAGACCCAAGCTGAGTTAAGGGAAATATTAAGAGATGAGCGTGCTGTCGAATTAGCCTTTGAAGGACTGCGCATATTCGATATTAACCGTTGGGAAGTTGGTGAAGTAAAAGCGGGGCCATTACTTGGAATGCTTTATATCAACGAGAGTACCGGAAATTGGGAAGTTTTAGACTATGGTGTTCAAGCAAATTTTGTTGAGAGAGATTATCTTTGGCCTATTCCTCAATCCGAAATGGATATTAATGACGTACTAACGCAAAACCCCGGATATTAATGTAAGGATGAATTCGAAGGTATATTTGAAACTATGCCTTCGAACTCATTATAATTACAGCTTTTCGCAGGATAATAATCAGAGAAGCAAATATCCTTGCTTTTCGTACGAAGAACCATCCTTTTTCTTACTAGATTTATCTATTCTGACGATTGATAACACCGAATAAACGTGCCTGCCCTGCCCTTCTGCCCAACTTAAAACCTTAGCATTCACAGGTATCGCCTTGACAAAAACGGACAACTATGCACCTCAACCTTTTCTTCATTTGGGTTAAATTACAGAAAACCCTTATCTCAAAAATCCTTGTGCCAGATGGTAATAAGCTTCGTTGTGCCGCAGTTCGTTCCTGAAACTTGATAGTTTAGTATCCTGGTTGATGAACACACACTCAATGCCTGCTATCGTAGCGAAGTCTTCCCAATGTTCGCTGCTCAGGTTTTGGCTGTACACGGTATGGTGCGCGCCCCCGGCGTGAATCCAGGCGGCGGCCGCTGTTTTCAGGTCGGGCAGGGGTTTCCATAGTACCCGCGCTACTGGCAGTTGGGGCAAGTCGGCTTCGGGCGTGATGGCTTCTACTTCATTGATGAGCAAGCGGAAACGGTTACCTAAATCAATCATAGAAGCGTTCAGTGCCGGACCGAGAGCTACGTCAAATACCAGGCGAACTGGGTCCTCTTTTCCACCGATGCCCAGCGGATGCACCTGGCAGGATGGTTTGCCATTGGCGATGGATGGACAGATTTCCAACATGTGTGAGCCAAGTACGCTCTGGTTGTCGGGACGAAAATGGTAAGTATAGTCTTCCATAAAAGAGTTGCCACCTTCCAGGCCGCTGGCCATTACTTTGGCAGCCCGCAGCAGGGCAGCGGTTTTCCAGTCGCCCTCCGCTCCGAAGCCATAGCCCGCGGCCATCAACCGCTGAGCGGCGATGCCGGGCAATTGTCTGAGTCCGTGCAGGTTCTCAAAAGTGTCGGTGAAGCCCACGAAGTTTCCTTCTTCCAAAAAGGCTTTGAGCCCCAGCTCAATGCGGGCTGCTTCCTGCAACGAAGCCCGCTGCTTGCCTTCTTTTGCCAGGGTGCTGGCTAGTTTGTATTGGTCTTCGTATTCTCCTATGAGCCGCTCAATATCAGCATTGCTGACCTGATTGATATAAGTAACCACATCCCCTACCCCATAACCATTTACGGCGTAACCGAACTTTATCTGGGCCGCGACCTTATCGCCTTCGGTCACCGCCACTTCGCGCATGTTGTCACCAATGCGTGCGATCCTGGCCCCCTGTGCATCATGCCAGGCTGCCGCCGCCCTCATCCAGACCGACAGGCGTTGCTGCACTTCTTCGTCTTCCCAGTAGCCGACGATGACCTTGCGTTCTATACGCATGCGGCTCATCATAAAGCCAAATTCCCGCCCTCCATGGGCTGACTGGTTCAGGTTCATGAAGTCCATGTTAATACTTGACCAGGGAATATCACGGTTAAACTGGGTATGCAAGTGGACTAGGGGCTTGTGTAGTATGCTTAGTCCACGAATCCACATTTTGGCGGGTGAAAAGGTGTGCATCCAGGCCACCAAGCCGATGCAGTCCCGGTCAGCATTCGCCTCCTGGCACAGTTGGTAAATGGCATCAGGCGTGGTGAGTACTGGCTTATAAACTCTCCGTACCGGAATTGTCTCTGAAGCGTCTAAGGCCTGCGCTATCTGCTGCGAATGCTCAGCGACTTGCCGAAGGGTTTCCTCTCCGTACAGGTGCTGGCTGCCGGTGATGAACCAGACTTCGTATTTTGGTAAATGTTTCATATTTGACTTTTGTTACCTGCAAATTCCTGGTCATGTGTATGATACCACGCGATCAATTTGGACTTTAGTTCATCAACGATCTCCAAGTCTGTGGCTGATAGATTTTTACTTTCTGTCGGATCGGCTGCCAGGTTATAAAGTTCGGTCACCTCCCCTGTAGGAGTCGTGAATAGTTTCCAGTCACCATGCCGGATAGAAAGTTGGGGACTGCGCTCAATGGTGTCTTTTGGATAATTGTAATGCCCATTTCTTCCGTACTCAAAGAACAAGTCTCCTTGCCGGTCATAGCTTGCTTGTCCTAACATTGCTTTGCTAAAATCTTCACCATCCAGTTGATAAGTAGCCGGAAGTTTGGCTCCGGTGAGCTGACAAAGCGTCGGAAAGATATCAATAGAAGCGATGATGGACGTTGAATCTACCTGCCCGGCTTCAATTTGACCCGGCCAGCAGGCAATAAAGGGCATCAGAATCCCTCCTTCATATAGGCTGTTTTTAAGACCTCTCAAACCAATTGTCCGTTCCCGCTGAAAGCTCGGGGCCGGGCCATTGTCGCTGGTAAAGATGATTAGCGTATTATCACTGATTCCCAAATCAGAAAGCCCCTTTATGAGCCTTCCTATTTGCCGGTCAAACTCAACGAGCACAGGCACAAAATGCTCGCGGCTGTCATAGGACTCTTTATCCTCTTGCTGGGCTTCGGCGGAGCCAACCCAGGGCGTATGCACATCATCAGGCCACAGATTGACAAAGCAAGGTTGATCGATATTCCTACTCAGAAAATCCAGGGTTTTGTTGACAAAATAGTCTGTCCGCTCCCACCGTTTGATACTATCACTCGGTGCCCATATCCAATCGGTGGATGTCAGCAGGGGGTCGGGGTCGGGGCTTTCCCAGGTAGAAGAGAATTCATCAAACCCATATTCCGTAATGGAAGGGGCGTTATCTACATCACGGCCGCCGCCCATGTGCCATTTACCAAAATGGGCCGTTTGGTAGCCCGCCGCTTTGAGACTGCGGGCGATGGTAGGGGCTTTTTTGTCTAAAAAATCTGATTGACCGCAATGCGCATTAAATTCCCGGTTATTCAGAAAAGTATTGATATTCCATCGGATGTGGTACATGCCGGTGGTGATCCCCACCCGTGAAGGGGAGCAGACTGGAGCCGTGGTATAGTATTGTGTGAATATTTTGCCATTTCTAGCCAATCGGTCAATATTGGGCGTTTCTACAACTTTTCCACCAGCGTAAGAAACATCCCCGATCCCCATATCATCCACATAAATCGTGATGATGTTGGGCCTTTCTGCTCCAGGTTGCGCCTGCTTTGATGATGAATTACACCTTGAAAGGATAAAAGCCATCATACACAATGTTACTAACTTTAGGGTTTGCATAAATCAGACTGTTTTGGGGCGATGATATTTTACGATTGCAATTGATGTAACCAATGGGAGTACCGGCCTGCTAAATGTGCTGGCTTTTTCCTGAAAATCATTTGTGTTCAAAATCATTGGGAAACAAGCCTAAACTACCCAAAAAATCCTTACAGGCGGCCGATATCTCATAGCTGATATTTTTCTTTTTCACTACTTCCTGAATCGTTTCGATAAATGGTTTGGGTTGTTGTACATACAGTAGGTAATTGATGGCCGTCAAAGCCAGGTCTGGGTTCTCATCCCGACAATATTTTTTGAGCTTTTCTTCGGCAGGCTGATTTTCAAATACATCGTAGGCAATAGCCGAAGCGGTAATTGCCACCGGCGGATAATTATCCTGCATGGCTTTTTCCAGCACGGTTTTGTATGGTTTTAACGTTTTTTCAGGCTGTGACCTTAATCCGATGATCGCCCAGTAACGAACAATGTTGTCAGTACTTTGCAAAAGTTTCATCTGCTGCGCAGCAATTTCCTTTCCTCTTTTGCCCGACAAAGCAGCAGTAGCGTAAATCTCATTTAGCGGATATTTTTGCTTGTCCTGGCGAAATGCATAAGGCGTGGTCTTTTGAGAAATTTGCCCTATCTCATACTCGGGCAGAAACATCACATCCCTGGATTGCAAAATATTCTTTTGCAGAGCAGTCCGCATACTATCCAGTAGTGGTTGCATACCCGGTTTATTCACCAAATTGTTGGTTTCCCACTTGTCTTGTTCAATATCATAGAGAAACTCTGCCGGCCGGTCTTCAAACAAACTTTGCTGCAAAGCGTCTAGCCGGTTTTCTGCCAGATCTTTATGCATGAGCTGTTTGATATCGCCAATCTCCATGTAGCGGATGTAGCGGGCTTCCGGCATAAAGGGCATATAGTTACGGGAATACACATACCTGCCATTGGTTACACTCCGAACCATGTCGATGCCGTTGTCGGCGCGATCAGCAGATAAAAACAGTTGGTCTACTGGCTTACTGCGTTTTTCACCCAACAGCACCCTGCCTTTCAGATAATCCGGCACTTTGCCCTCTGCCAGGCTGATCATGGTCGGTGCCAAGTCTTCAAAACTGATCAGTTCGTCCGACACTAGGCCGGTGCCCCAGGGCGATAGGTCTTTGTACATTTCGGGAAACCAGACGACAAAGGGAACACGGTAGCCCAGATTGATACCGTTGGTTTTGCCCCGCGGAATACCCTCGCCATGATCGGCATAAAAGAAGATGATGGTGCTGTCCATGAGCTGGTCTTTTTCCAGACGATTCAGCAGGTCCCCTATCTTATTATCGGTGAGCTTGATGCTGTTATATACCCTGGCAAACTGCTTGCGCATTTCCGGAGAATCCTTGTAGAAGGGGGGCATGGCAAAATCTTCTTCACCGATCTGGTCCCGTTCCGGCAGTTGCGCTAGTACTTCCTCCTGGTACTGCGTGTAGGGATAGGTCATGGTGCGCGACTGATGGGAATCGTTGAAATTGAACACAGCAAAAAAGGGCTGTCCAGGTTTTCTCTCCCACCATCCTGCCTGATTGGAACTTTCGTTCCA
Organism: Cytophagales bacterium; assembly: GCA_038259985.1. Lineage (GTDB taxonomy): Bacteria > Bacteroidota > Bacteroidia > Cytophagales > Cyclobacteriaceae > Catalinimonas. The sequence goes on along the minus strand of JBBSOG010000113.1, from coordinate 3,282 downwards.
GGCTTCCTGGATGAATGCTTTGGCATTGGCGACATTATAATCTGTTTTGCTATTGTTGGTCACATAATACCCCTGCTGCTGCATATAATAGGGAAAACCTTTGATCTCATTCGGGATCGGATACTGGCTGCGGTGGTTGCCACTGCCCAGCTTGTAGGTACGCACGCCAGTAATAACCGTGGAGCGACTGGGCGAACAAACCGTCCCGGTAGAAAAAGCATTGGTAAAGCGAACACCTTCTTTGGCGAGTTGGTCAATCACAGGAGTGCTGGCATCCTCATTTCCATAGCAGCCAATAAACTGAGGTGAGGTATCTTCTATCGTTACCCACAAAATATTGGGTCGCTGAGCATAGGTGAAAGGGCTGAATAGCAATAATGTAAGTAGAAATGATAGCCTGATCTTTGTCATTGTATGGGTAGGTAAGTAGGTTGACAGTTTAAAATCACAAGTTAAAAGATTTAAGAAATTGATAAACAGTAAATTGAATTTCATTAGAGCGAAACTTAATTCTGTCGCATTACTTAATTGAAAAAATTGGCAACCCTTTGGAAGAATCATTGGTGGGAAAATCAACAACGTCAGTGATTTCCCTGATGATCAGTGTCCGCCCTGTGGCTTTTCATACACAGGATTGAGTTGCGTAGGCACCGGGGCATGCATTTTTTTCCGCCAGTCTTTCAGGTGTTGGTGCAGTGCCTTGGTTTTTTGCACATTCTCAGCAACTAAGTTATGGCTTTCTCCCGGATCATCTTCCAGGTTGTACAATTCCAGTCCGCCATCCTCAAAATATTCGTGCAGCTTCCATTTTCCCTGCCTAATGATTGAGCCAGGACGGGTACGAAACAGCCGATCGCGTCCGCCATCTTCTCCCGGATCATAAGCCTGGAGGTAAATGGGAAAATGCCAGACCAATGTTCTTTCCGGAAGTGTTTTGCCAAACAGCAAGGGTGAGATATCATCTCCATCCAACAAGGAAGCCTTTTTTTCAGCCAGAATGATGGATTGAATTGTAGGATAAAAGTCCAGGTTGGTAACCGGGGTATCGCTGTGACTGCCTGCCTTGACTTTTCCCGGCCAGCGGATGACTAACGGAACCCGGATTCCTCCTTCATAGTAAGCGCCTTTGCCTGCCCGCAATGGGTCCTGGTGCGAAATGGCCCGGATGCCTCCATTGTCTGAGGTAAAAATGACGACCGTATTTTCTGTCAGCCCTCGGTTTTCCACTTCGGCCAGCAGTCTTCCTATATTTTCATCTACCGAAGCGATCATGGCAGCATAATCAGGGCGGTTCTGCCCATCTGTACTTGGTTTTTGCGCAAACTTTTTGATCAATGCCTCCTTTCCCATGATGGGAGTATGCACGGCATAGAAGGGAAGATAGAGGAAAAAAGACGTATCCTGGTATTTTTCAACAAAACGGATGGCTTCTTGGGTTAGCCGATCGGTGAGGTATTCTCCCGGAGGGCCATCAGGCAAAAAATCTACCTGGTAAGGACTAAAATAACCATTCTTGCCAGGATTGCCTCGGTGGCTGCCACCAGCATTTACCAGAAAGCTCTGCGTTTTTGGATCATTACCCAAGTGCCATTTACCGAAGGTGCCGGTGACGTAGCCATTGTCGCGGAGCATTTCTGCCAACGTATAGACTGAATCAGCCAGCGTCTCGTTGTTTGTTACAGGAATCAGCTTCCTGCTTTTGGCCTCGCCCCTGTCTGAATTGCCAACAGTATAGATTTCATGCCGGGGTGTATTTTGCCCCGACAGCAGGCAGGCCCGGCTGGGTGCGCAGTTGGCGGCTCCGGCATACGCTTGCATGAATACCATGCCTTCGGAGGCCAGGCGATCAATATGGGGCGTCTCATAATAATGACTGCCCATAAACCCCACATCTTTCCAACCCAGGTCATCTACATTGATCAGGATGATGTTTGGACGAGGTGGCGCAGCAGTAAGCGGGCAAAGTTTTACCAACAAAATCACAAACAAAAACGTCAAAAAAGCTTTGTTTGGCATTTTTTTGTTTCCTTAAGGTTAAAAGCATGCGGAGCGCTATAAAAGCCACCGCTCATGACCAGTAAAGAGGGGTACATGAAAAAGCTATTTTAGCTCTAAATTCTCAACCCCTTCGGCAGCATCACCGCGAATTTGTTGGAAAGCCAGAACCATCTCCTCAAGCTTTTGGGGATTAGCTTCAGCAAGATTATTTTGTTGTCCCTGGTCTTCCGCTAAGTTATATAGCTGATAAACATCATCATTGCCCACTTCAATATTTACCTCTTTACTCACTGCCGGGCCATCGTAAGGTGGTATCATGGCCCAGTCTCCCTGCCGGAAGGCGGTGCGTGAAGTCGCTTCCAAGACTAACTGCTCCCTTCCTGCCTCACTTTTTCCCATAAATACTGTAAGCAAATCCTCACTATCTTTTGCCTGCTCATCACTTCCTACCAGTGAAGCCAAAGAAGACAGCAAATCCAACTGACAAACCAGGGCGTCGGAAACTTTAGGTTCAATTTTACCTTTCCAGTAAGTAGCCAAAGGCACACGAGTACCTGCTTCAAACAGGCTATATTTTCCTCCTCTGAATGGCCCGCCAGGCGTATGTTTTCCAAGTTTTTCTACCGCATCGTCATAATAACCATCATTAACTACCGGGCCGTTGTCACTGGAAAAAACGATCAGGGTATTTTCCATTAAACCTTCGGCTTCCAGGGTTTTGATAAATTCGCCTATGCACCAGTCGGCTTCCAGAATCGCGTCGCCTCTGGGGCCCATACCTGAACTGCCCACAAAACGAGGATTTGGCGTGCGCGGAACGTGGGGTTGCTGTAGCGCCTAGTATAAGAAAAATGGTCCCTCTTTATGGGCTTTCACATAGTCCTGTGCCTTCGCGAGAAAGTGGTCTGCCATATCTACATCACTCCACTTCGCTGCTTCGCCCCCTTTCATAAAACCAATCCTGGGGATACCATTAACGATGCTGTTATTGTGACCGTGATGCCATTTCATTGTCAGCAGTTCAGGGTTATCCTTGCCGGTAGGTTCTCCTTCAAAGTTTTGCTGATAATCCACCTGAATCGGATCATTGGGATCTAATCCCACCACATCCCCATTCTCAATATACACAGTAGGCACCCTGTCCTGGGTGGCCGCCAGAATGTAACTATAGTCAAACCCCACCTCATTGGGCCCGGGGGATACATGTTCATTCCAGTGTGTATTTCCACTGCCCAAACCAAGGTGCCACTTACCCACGATTCCAGTGTAATAGCCTTTGTTTTT
>JBBSOG010000112.1:0-13709 GCA_038259985.1 Cytophagales bacterium | reverse complement strand
GCTGCCATTTCGGTGGAGTCAGCGTCCATCTGGTCCTGAGCTAAAAGTAAGTTTGAATCACTGAAGGTCAGGATGCCAGTTACTAATAATAAAGCGAATAACTTTTTCATACGTGTTTAGTAGTCTGTTGTAGTGATTAATTAAAATTGATTAAAAATTTATTGTTTAAAAAAAATTAGAAACAAAATGATGGCGGAGAGGGCGGGATTCGAACCCGCGGTGCCCCGGTGGGGGCACACCCGCTTTCCAGGCGAGCACCTTCAGCCACTCGGTCACCTCTCCAAAAAGCTCATTTTTACTGAGAACTGCACTTTTTTTATAAATGCTATTACCTACAAATAAATCAATAATATATGCTATATGCAAGTTTTAAGTTCAAATCGTATGGAAAAATAGATTTATGCAAACCAATGTTATATTCAGCTTACCTTTTCTATGCACAGCCATAAAATTAAGCCAGTTTAACAACATAATTGTCAACAAAAACACAATAAGGCTTTAAACTTACTAAAAAAATAGCCATTTCTTACAAATTATTTTCTGCAAACCTGTATAAAATCTTTGGTAAAACAGTAAAACGATGCTGATTTTATTGTAAAATAATTTACAGACGATTTAACCAGCTGGAAGTGGGCATGACAGCATGTGGATTTTAATAAGTTTCCCCACAAATAGGTATGGGGAGCAAGCGTTTTACATTCGCAATAGAGGGCTCTTTACCCATCAAAAACATCATTTTGGTGATGGCTGCTTCAGTGGTCATATCCTTACCACTAATCACCCCAATATCCTCCAGGCTTCGGCTGGTTTGGTACCTGCCCTGGATCACCCGTCCACCACTGCACTGTGATATATTGAGAATGACTACCCCCCTGTCAATAGCATCCGATAAACTATCCAGCATAAAGGTGTCCGTAGGGGCGTTGCCCGAGCCAAAGGTTTCCAATACTACTCCTTTAAGTTCGGGAATTTGTAATACGCTTTCCACTACCCTTCTGCTAATGCCAGGGAATAGTTTAAGTATGGCCACATTAGAATCTAGCTTACTATGGTATGTCAGCTTATGGTTAGGCACGTAGGGCTTGATGGCGGATTTATTGTAGTCGATGACCACACCTGCTTCACCCAGAATAGGATAGTTTTCCGATTCAAAAGCATCAAAATGTATACTTTGGCGCTTGCTGCTACGGTTGCCCCTCAATAATAAATTACCAAAATAGATACATACTTCGGGGATCACCGGCTTGCCGTCCCGAAATTCACTGGCGATCTCCAGCGCAGTGATGAAGTTTTCGTGGGCATCAGACCTTTTGGAACCAATGGGAAGCTGGGCGCCGGTAAAGATGACTGGTTTGTTGAGCCCTTCCAACATAAAACTCAGTGCTGACGCGCTATAGGCCATTGTATCCGTACCGTGTATGATCACAAACCCATCGTAGCGGCGGTAATTTTCATTAATGATATAGGCCATATCTACCCAATGTTCGGGGCGGATATTGGCAGAGTCTACCAACTCGGGAAATGAAATGACCGTGATATGAATATTAAATCCCTGGATGGAAGGAATTTTTTCTACTATTCTGGAAAAGTTAAAAGGCATCAGCGAACCCCGCTCATCATAAGACATGCCCAAGGTGCCTCCAGTATAAATGATCAACACCGCCGCCGCAGGCGTGTCGGGCGAGGCAGTATTGATATTGACTATTTTGTAATTTTGTCTTTCCATATTACAGCAATAGAGGAGGCCAAAAATACGATTAAAATGAATTAAGCACCAGTGCTTTTATTTAACGAACACAAGACGCTAACTATTAAGCGCTCCACGCTGGACATTTACAGCAAAGAAATGCCGTTCGACGTGGAACGTATTACTTAAATAGTGCAAGCGCGTTAGAAGTTGTCCTTTCTGCGATTCTTTCTATATCCATTTTGCAATATTCAGCTATTTTTTTGGCGATAATGGGAATATAAGTAGGCTCATTTCGTTTTCCACGATGAGGTGTGGGTGAGAGATAAGGGCTATCGGTTTCCAGCACGATCTGATCCAAATCTATTTCTGGGATTACTTCATCCATTTTAGCATTTTTGAAAGTAGACACCCCGCCTATACCCACACAAAAGTTAATTTCCCTGATGCGTTGGGCATCTTCTATACTTCCGGTAAAGCAATGAAAAATGCCCCGAAGTGAATCATCGTGAAGTTCCTCTACGATACGTATGCTGTCTTCAAACGAATCGCGGGTATGGATGACGATCGGGAGCTTATACCGCTTAGCCCATCCAATCTGTATTCTGAAAGCTTCCTTTTGTTGTTCGGCAAAGCTAGTGTCCCAGTAGAAATCCAAGCCGATCTCGCCTACCGCCGCGAAAGGGCGTCTGCTTAGCCACTCTTCCACCAGATACAGCTCTTTCTCAAAGTCTTTCTTGACATACGTAGGGTGGAGGCCCATCATGGGAATGCATTGGGTGGGATGGCGGTTTTCTAGTTCCATCATGCCATCTATAGAAGTATGATCTATGTTAGGCATATATATTTTCTCTATACCTTCTTCCCAACATCTTTCCAGCACATCATTGATGTCATCCTTAAATTTTTCATCATAAATATGAGCGTGGGTATCAATAAAAGTCATGGCAGAGGCTTTGTTAAATTTAGCTTCCATAAACCGCTTTGTGCAATTTATGTTAGGGTGCAAACCAAAAAAGGAATTCTTTGAAAATCAAAGTATCTGCATTTTATTATGGTTAACTTTTTTGTTTAGTAATTTCTGCCTTTCCATTTGGTTCTGATGGGCAGCAGATATATACCTATGGTGAGGAAGGTCAAGACTGTGGCATATAAATCGTATGGTAAAAGATAACGATAAAGTTTGTTGCTGTGTTTTTCGCTCAGTTTTAGTTTTCGAACCACCTGTGCAATAAATAGGCTTTGGAATATGATTTTAGTGACCCATAGCCCCAATCCAAAAACGGGGTGAGAAAAGAGCAGAAAAAGGATGAGAGGAAAGAACAGTGCCTGCAAGAACAAAATACCCACCAGTGGCAACGGAAGTTTGACCGCCCCATACATCCAGCGTTTACGCTGTTGTAACAACTCACTCCATGAGTGCATCGGTTGCGTAAAAGCCACCACCTGGGGAGCTACAACATTACGAAAGCCATAACCTTTTCCGGTAATCTCATGTAGGATCTGAAAATCTTCGGTAATGGAAAAAGACAAATGCTCATATCCGCCGGTAGCCCGGTAAGCTGGCTGGTACATCATCATATTGTTGCCCATCGTAGCGATAGGCATCCCCCAGTCGCTGGCTACTTTGACCATGCCCAGTGCAAATAGCCAATCAATGCGCTGTAGCTGCCCCCAACTGCTGCGTCCATCCACCAGGGTAATGCCGGTGACTACGCCAACCTCCTTGTTTTTAGGTTGAGCTTGCCAGTGCTGTACCATGCCTGCTATCCAGTGCGCTTGTACCTGCATATCGGCATCAGTCACCAGCATAATTTTGGGTGGGGCAGCATTGCATTCCACGGCTTGTACTAACTGCGCCAGCACATTAGCTTTTGCTCGGGCCTGCCCTGCTTGCCCTTTTATATCTAGGACGCGAACCCGCGCATCCTTCTTTTGGTAGGTTTGGGCGATCGTCAGTGTCTGATCCTCAGAAGCGTCATTGCCTATCCAGATGCTGAGCTTATCAGCTGGATAGTCAGAAGCGAGCAGGCTATCCAGGCAGGCAGCCAAGAAAGCTTCCTCATTCCTTACCGCCAGCAAGACCGCTACTTCAGGTGTTTCTAGTAGTTGTGGTGCAGGCATTGGAGCCAATTCCGGGTGTACTTGCCGGAGGTTTTTACTTTTGGCTTTGGCAAAATAAGTATGGAAGTTAAATTTCCAGAACAACAGTAACAGTACATCGGCTATGACAGTAAAGCTTGCCAATACGGCTGCTATGTTGATGATGCGCTCAATCATAAGGCTGAAAACTGAAAGCCAGCACGGGAAAAATGCTCCAGGTAGCGGGGTAATACGTACTTCAAGTTTTGGGCAGCTTTGTGACTGTCATGGAAGATGATGATTGTTCCGTGTTTACTATGCCGTATGCATTTCTGCAAACATTTTTCCGCTGGGAAAGCAGGATCAAAATCTCCCGCCAGAATGTCCCACATCACGATGGTATAATCATTTTTCAGAAGCTTGATCTGAGAATGTTTTATTTTTCCATAGGGCGGGCGAAAAAGGGGCTTGCTCATCTCACGAGTAAATTGATCCAAGCTTTGAGTACAGTAAGCAACGTTCTGAAGATAATGATCATCATCGGTCTTCCAGCCATCCAGGTGGTTGTAGGTGTGGTTTCCGGTGCGATGACCGGCTGCTAATATCTGCTGGTAGACTTTCGGGTGACGGTCTATATTTTCGCCTACACAAAAGAAAGTAGCTTCCGCGCTGAATTGCTTAAGCGTATCCAGCACAAAAGGCGTAACCTCCGGTATCGGCCCGTCGTCGAAGGTGAGAAATATTTTCTTGCCGTTTGCTTTCTTCTGGTCCCACACAAGTTTGGGATAAAAGTACTTGAGTAAGCTTGGGGTTTTGAAAAAATTCATAAACACATCAGCTTATTCTGCTGCCATTTTCTGGCTGAGCTTAGTATTCACGATGACCGACAAAAACGTGATATCATCATGATATTCATCGCCGCCGTTGAATTCGTCAAGCTCTTTAAAAAGATAACGATGGATGTCGGGTAGCTCCAGATCGGTGTGGCGCAACAAAAATTTCTTCAAGCGTTTCAGTCCATATTCTTCATCCTGCTCATTGAAAACCTCAGTGAGCCCGTCGGTATAAGCAAAAAGCATGAAGTCATCTATGTTTTCTACCAGTCCTTCATTCAGAAATGGAAGGGGATGAAAGCTCCCCAGCATCACCGTACCTTTGTCGAGTAGCTGAATTTCTTTGTCAGCATTAATCAATATAGGGGGGATATGGCCGGCATTTACGTAATGGAGTGCCTGCTGTTCCTGGTCGTAGATGGCGACAAAAAAGGTAATAAAATTCTCCCCGTTAGCACTCTGCATCACCTGGTAATTAAGTTCGGAGATGATTTCACTCAGGTTCATGGTCTGGCGCACAATAGTACGGAGGGCTGCCTGAAAGTTGGACATGAGTATGGCCGCCGGAATGCCCTTTCCTGACACATCGGCAATACAGAAGAGAAAGTGGTTGACGGTAAGTTTAATAAAGTCGTAATAATCACCTCCTACAGAATGGTGGGGCAAGTAACTAGCTTCTACCCGTAGCCCTTCATGTTGGGGAAGTTCTTTGGGAAAAAGAAACTGCTGCACCTGTCGGGCGATTTCCATCTCTTTGTTCATAGCTTCCTGGGCCAACTGTCGGCGGGCCAGTTTTTTATTCTCTATCGCCACAATGATGATATTGCTCAGTGCCTGTATAAAAGTAGTGCCGATTTCTGCATGTTGCCCGTCAATTTCCTTTTGCAAGCCGTCCAAAAATACCAAGGCCAGCATACGGTTTTTGTGGGATACCGGGATCACTGTATCAAATGCATCAAAGAGCCCGGGGTCTTTGAGGTCTTTTACTTTGGTGATTTGGGTTATGGGCAAGAAATGCTCATTCAGCATGACGTGGGTAAAGCTGATTTCAGTGCCAAAATTTGTTTTACACTCCCAATGGTCAGGATTGTCCTCTTCTTCAATCAGTACATACAGGGCCAACTTCTGAGTATTCAGATTGGCACGCAAGGTAAAATTGAAAATCTTGTAAAGAGAATCTTCCGATAGGTTATTGTTAATAGCCTGGGTCACCTCCAGCAAAGAATTCAATTCAAGTTCCTTGAGATCGTATTTTGTTTTGAGTATTGTATTTACGTCCATGTCATCCTCCACAGCATGGCCTCCGGCGTATACTTTCTTTTTGGTATATCAAAAATCCGGGCACCTATGACAAAATTAACATTTTAAGATGAAAAGCAAATTGAACTTTTGTCTTTAGTCAGGAAAGTCGATAGTGTTCGGGATTGTGTTCGGTCCCGTAACAAAGGTGTCCCCTAACGAACACTTCAATATACAATGATAATAAGCAATATGTTGAATGACAATGATTTATGTTTTTGGCATATCATTCGCAAATAGTTGATCAAACAACATTAACTTTTTTTTAACCCAAAATTTAGAAGTCATGAAATTAGTCACCAAAACCCTAACCTTAGCTTTAGTAGCCGTAATGATCAGCGCACAAACATTTGCCGCTGTCAAAATTGATAAGACTACCGAGAAAGCCCGCGAAGCTGTAGAAGCCGCCAGCCCCGATGATTGGCATACCTACGCTGAGGCCGCCGAAAAATGTATCATCAAAGAAGTGAACCTCAAAGAAGCGGCTACCTGGATCAAGCAATCCGTGGAAATCAAAGAAACCACTTATAACCTTAAAGTACTCGGCGATTACTACGTGATGAACAACCTACCTGAAAAAGCGATAGAAGCTTATGGTAAAAGTATCAGGCTAGGAAAAATGAATAACGACAAATACGCGGACAAAGCAACCCAGGACAAAATTGTAAAGTTAGTTCAGCAGTTAGGTTAGTTTATTGGTAAGCAGATGAAAGAGGCTCCTTTGGGGGCCTTTTTTTTTGGTCAAAAGAAATTGCTTTTAAAGGCTTTTTCGTAAATAAAAATCTATTATCATTAGTTTTTTATTTAGTAGTTGAACATGAGATATTTGCTAACCTTCGTCATTTTTCTTCTGAGTATGATTCACTTTGACAGCCACGCACAAAGCAAGCAAAACCCTATGGTACCTGAGTTTGGAGGCATTTATGAAATCCCGGAAGCCAGTAAGCGCCCCGATCCGTCTCTTCAGTATAAGCTGGTCATTGATGTGGCCGGTGGCGCAGAGGATGCTGCTGAGATGAACCGCTCGCTGATCAACATTGCCCGTACGCTAAACCTGCACGCACAAGGCGGCGTGCCCCAAGAAAATCTCCAGGTCGTGGCGGTTATCCATAACCTGGGGACATCGGCCGTATTGAGCAATGAAGCCTACCGCAGAAATTTTGAAATAGATAATCCCAACGATAAGCTTATCCATGCGCTGAAAGAAGCAGGCGTATCCATCTATGTTTGCGGACAGTCGCTCATCGCACGCCACTATGATGGTGAGCCCCTGCATCCTGATATTGAAGTTTCCATTTCCGCCATGACCATCCTGACAGAGTACCAACTCAAGGGTTACGCTTTGCTGAGTTTTTGAATGGACAGGGCTACTTTCATTTAAGGTAAAATTGCTTTGCCATGGCTTTCGTCATTTTAGGTTTGGGCTTCTTCGTTCAGTAGTTTATCAACAGGATAAATCTTCAGCCAGACATTCGTAGTCACCGCTTACGCCCGGCCCGCAACATCCGGTATGCACGTTGCGTATCAGACCGATTTAGACAATAAAGATCGTGCAAGGAAAAGCCATCAACAACTTGGGCATTGTCAACATTTTGATAGTGGCTACGAAGATAATCCGGCAATCATAAAACTATAATCAACGTTGAGCTTATCTGCTATCTTTTCCACCTGACTATTGGTCTATCCAAAGTCACTTTTTCATTGCTAAACCAAAACAATGCCCCCTGTCTTTATGCTTGGCATGCTCATCTTGATATCTATATCACTATAAATAAAATAGTACTTATCATAGATTATTTAGCTGTATTATAAGTGAAAAATAATTAAAGTAGGATACATAAATTAGGACTTTGTGATGCAAAAGATATTGGAAAGAGACTGCATGATTGTAAATAAAATGGTACGTAAGTCAGTAAATAAAACGGAAAACACTTCAAGTACGGCAATCTGACAGCCGAAATACGATAGGATAGTATATATGTTTTTATAGAATATTCTCCGAATGGGTTTACCAATTACTAACTTTTGTTAGCGAAAAACTTTCTTATTGATAACATAGAATAATATAGAATAACTTTTGTTATATTAAATTGACAATTTGTACTTTTAATAAGTACAACCCGCTAGAATCGTTGGAAACGAAGTATTTTGTGTAAAGAAATTGTAAAAAAGCGTGGTAAAAAGTGGTAAGAAGTGGAGGTGGTTTCCATAACTTTTAGTATGTTTGTATAAGATAGCAGTTTTCTTTGAGCTTTATTACATGGCAATTTTCACTGGTGAGCACGAATGCAAGATGGACGCCAAAGGCAGGCTTTTGCTCCCTTCCAGGATCAAAACAAAACTGCCTGATTGCTCTAAGCATGAAATTGTACTTAGCCAGGGATTTGAGCCCTGCCTGATTATATATACCATTGAAGAGTATACTAAAAAATACGAAAAATTTTCGGCGCTTAGTAGCTTCAATGAAGAACAAAGAAAACTACAGCGCAATTTTTTCAGGGGCAGTATGGAAGTGGAGTTGGATAGTTTGGGTAGGTTCCTAATTCCTAAAAGAATGGCGCAGTATGCACGGCTCGGAAGGGAGGCAATCATAGCAGGAAATGGAAACATTTTAGAGATATGGAATCCGATTACTTACGATGAATATCTGTTTAAAGATCCTAAAGAATATTCGGCTCAAGCTCAAAAACATTTGTTTCGTGAAACCAATGCAATAACTGAAGAAAATGAAAATCCAGACCTACCATAAACCTGTATTGTTGAAAGAAAGCGTGGAAGGGCTGGTGCATAAGCCTGATGGAACCTACGTGGATTTGACTTTTGGTGGTGGTGGTCACAGTGCAGTTATCCTAGAACATTTGCAGGGTGGGAAGCTCTTTGCTTTTGACCAGGACCAGGATGCAGCAGCGAATGCAGAAGGCATGGAGCTTACTTTCATTCAGGCAAATTTTCGTCATATCAAGCGTTACTTAAAACTACACGGCATCACTTCGGTAGACGGTATTCTGGCAGACCTGGGTGTTTCATCACATCAGTTTGATGTTCCGGATCGGGGCTTTTCTACCCGCTTTGAAGCGGACCTGGACATGCGCATGGACCAGAAGTCAAAGCTCACTGCCAAGGATGTGATAAACGACTATAGTGAAAAAGCTTTGCATCAGTTGCTGGGTATGTACGGAGAAGTGAGAAATGCCAAGACACTGGCACAGGCTATCGTAGCGGCCAGGACAAATAAGGCGATTGAAACCGTAGAGGATTTAAAACAGGTATTAAATAAATATGCACCAAAAGGTAAGGAGGCTAAATACTATGCACAGGTGTTTCAAGCGTTAAGGTTAGAAGTGAATGACGAAATCAAAGCATTGGAAGAAATGCTGGGGCAAAGCGTAGAACTCCTAGCTCCGGGCGGGCGCCTGGTTATGCTTTCCTACCATTCTCTGGAAGATAGGTTAGTAAAGAACATGATCAATCAAGGGAAGCTATATGGGGAAGCAGAAAAAGACTTTTATGGGAATACGTATCTGCCCCTGAAACCGTTGACCAGAAAGCCATTGGTGCCTTCGCAGGAAGAAATCAGGGAAAATAGCCGGGCGAGGAGTGCTAAATTGAGAATTGCTGAAAAACGATAAGCTATGAAGACAGCAGTAAAAAACAGATTTAAAATCAGAACAAAGGATGCTAAGCCCAAAGGGGAAAGTCTGTTTTCTAAAATAGACCGTCTACTAAAAGTAGATACCTCTTTTGATAGTGGCCTCCCGGTACGCTTTGTGCCTTATGTACTCTACTTTACCTGCCTGGGTTTATTCTATATCGGCAACAATCATTATGCGGAAAAATCCATACGCAAGATCAATCGGCTGGAAGAGCAAGTAGAAGATTTACGAGCAAATTACACCACGCTCAAAGCTGACTATATGTTTGAGAGCAAACAGTCGGAAGTAGCTAAACGTGTGGAAAAACTAGGATTAGAAGAAAGTGCAACACCACCTCAAAAAATAGTCATACAAAAGAAGTGAGCATCAAGAGTTCCATATTGCTCCGGGTAAGGGTGGCCTTTTTGTTGGTCTCTCTATTCGCTTTGGCGATCATCTTTCGCATGACTGAAATTCAGTTTGTGGAAGGGGATAAGTGGAAAGCTATGGCGGAGGAAATCAATTTGCAATACAAGATGGTGCCGGCAGTAAGAGGAAATATCTATGCGGATGACGGCAGCCTTCTGGCTACTTCGCTACCATTCTATAGAGTAGCTTTTGACCCTTCCATCGCCAGCGACGAATTAATGGAATCCTCGGTGGACTCTCTTTCTTTATTACTGTCACGCCATTTCAAAGACCATAGCCCGGTGGAGTACAAACGCAGGCTGCTGAACGCTCGTGCCAAGGGGCGGAAGTACATGATCCTGAACCGTAGTAAGATCAACTATTTGAGCAAAAAAGAGATGGAAAGCTGGCCCCTCTTTCGCCAGGGACAGTACGAAGGCGGGGTGATTTTTGAAAAAGTAAATGAACGTTATAAGCCTTTTAATTTCTTAGGGGCACGTACCGTAGGTCATATTAACGAAAATAGCAAAGGCGCTGGTCTGGAATACAGCTTTAATGAATACTTGGCAGGTAGGGATGGCAAAGGCTTATTTCAGAAAATGGCCGGTAGCCACTGGCGGCCGGTCTATGATGGTACGGAAGTAAAACCCCAGGCGGGCTATGACATCATCAGCACCATAGATATTAATATCCAGGACGTTGCACAATCTTCGCTCATGACGGCACTGATAGAACATGATGCGGACTATGGCTCAGCAGTGGTGATGGAAGTGCAGACCGGAGAAATCAAAGCTATTTCTAATCTGACGCGCTACGGCAAGGGTAGCTACGGAGAAAGCTATAATTATGCAGTAGGTGGACTTACCGAACCCGGTTCAACCTTTAAGCTGGCCTCCGTGATTGCCCTGATGGAAGAAGCTAAGCTTAACCTGAACGATAGCATGGATGCTGGTAACGGACGCTTTGAATTTTACGACCGTGCGATGACTGACCACAAACAGGGAGGTTATGGCATGATCAATTTCAAAGACGCCTTCGCCCATTCTTCTAACATCGCCATCTCTCGTTGGGTAGACCATCTCTTCGGACTCAAGCCTGAGCGTTATATAAGCTACTTGCAAAGCATGGGGCTGAACGATGGCGTCGGTTTCCAAATTAAAGGAGAAGGCGTGCCTTATATCAAAAAGCCGGAAGACAAAAGTTGGAGTGGCGTTTCATTGCCCTGGATGTCTATTGGGTATGAACTCAAGCTTACGCCTTTGCAAATGCTTGCCTTCTATAACGCGGTAGCCAACGAAGGAAAAATGATCCAGCCGATCAGTGTAAAGTCAGTCAAGCAGGTAGACAAAGAAGTAGCACACTATCGGAGCGTTGTACTCCGTGAGCAAATCTGCTCCCGCGAAACTTTGGAGAAAGTCAAGGTGATGCTGGAAAGTGTAGTGGAAGAAGGAACGGCAAGTAATATCAAAAATGATTTTTACAAAATCGCTGGCAAGACCGGTACGGCACAAAAGCTCAAAGATGGCCGTTATACCCGTAAATATTATACGTCCTTTGTGGGCTATTTTCCGGCAGATGCGCCCAAGTATAGTTGCATAGTCGTCATTGATAACCCTAAAGGTTTTGAACAGTATGCCAGCAATGTAGCAGCGCCGGTTTTCAAAAATATCGCGGACAAAATCTACGCTACCGACCTGGAAATTCATGAACCGCTTCCCTTAGAATTTGCCCGGGAAGAAGGCATATTTCCTGTCATACAGGCGGGCAACTACGAAGACTTACAGGTGGTGATGAAGAAACTGAAAATTGAGAACGAACCTACTGAAGCCGCGGATTGGGTAAGGGCATTGCGGTCGGGCAATAAAATTAGCTGGCAGGAAAGTAGCACCTCCTTTGCCTACATTCCCGATGTACGGGGCATGACCATGCGGGATGCTATTTTTTTGCTGGAAAACCGTGGTTTGCAGGTGAGCTATCAAGGCAGTGGAAGGGTGAACAGTCAATCACAACTACCAGGTGAAAAAGTAATCAAAGGGAGCAAAATCAGTTTACAATTAGGATAGAAGATATATGGCGATACTGAAAGACATATTATATAAAGTTGCTCTTCGCTCCACCGTAGGCGATACTTCTATTGAGATTGCCTCCATAGCGTTTGACTCGCGCAAAGTGGAGAAAGGAACAGTCTTTGTCGCGGTAAGCGGCACGCAGGTAGACGGGCACCAGTATATTGCCCAGTCTATTCAGCAGGGAGCTGTGGCAGTCGTTTGTGAGCGTATGCCCGAAGAAGTTCAGGCAGGGATTACTTATCTGGAAGTAGAAAAGAGCGCTGAAGCCTTGGGCATTATGGCTTCTAATTTTTACGGTAATCCTTCGGCCAAAATGAAAGTGGTAGGCATCACCGGGACGAATGGCAAAACGACAGTAGTGACTTTATTACAGCAACTGTTTATCAAACTTGGCTATAATACCGGTTTGCTCTCTACTGTCAACAATAAAATTAACGACAAAATTATTCCCGCTACTCACACTACACCAGACGCGGTACAACTGAATGCCCTGATGGCGCAGATGGTGAAAGAAGGTTGCACCCATTGCTTTATGGAGTCCAGTTCACACGCCATTGACCAGCGCCGTATTGCCGGTATTCAATATGCCGGGGCGGTGTTTAGCAATATCACGCATGACCATCTGGATTATCATAAAACTTTTGAGAATTACATCAATGCCAAAAAGAAACTTTTTGATGACCTGGCCTCGGATGCATTCGCTTTAGTGAATATTGATGACAAGCGGGGAAAGATCATGTTGCAGAATACCAAAGCCAGCAAAAAGACTTTTTCTTTGCGTACTGCCAGCGATTTTAGGGGTAAAGTTTTATCTAATTCACTGGAAGGATTGGAAATGGAAATTGGAGGAAAAGATATACCTTCGCAGCAAGTTTGGTTTAAGCTTATTGGTGATTTTAATGCTTACAATCTGTTGGCTGCTTACGGCGTGGGGATACTGCTGGGAGAGAATCCTGAAGATGTACTGACACAACTTTCTGATGTAAAACCTGCCCGGGGACGCTTTGAGCAGGTGGTTTCTCCCAATGGTATCACTGCTATTGTGGATTATGCCCATACGCCGGATGCCCTGGAGAATGTATTGAAAACCATTCAAAATGTACGTACCAAAAATGAGCAAGTGATCTGTATTGTTGGTTGTGGAGGGGACCGGGACAAGACCAAACGCCCCAAAATGGCAGCGATTGCCGCGCGCTATAGTGATAAGGTTATTCTTACTTCTGACAATCCCAGAAGTGAAGATCCTGAGCAAATTATTGAGGATATGCGTGCTGGGATAAGCCCGGCGAATTACAAAAAAATGTTGTCCATTACTAACCGAAAGGAGGCGATCAGGACAGCCTGCATGATGGCGCAAGAAATGGATATTGTGCTGGTAGCCGGCAAAGGGCACGAAACTTACCAGGAAATCAAAGGAGTGAAACATGACTTTGACGACTTTCAGGTCATTGAGGAAGTATTTAATCAAATGCAAAAAGGCAAGTAACGCTGAGTTATAAAGCCAGGAATAGACTATGCTGTATTATCTGTTTGACTATCTGAATCAAAGGTTTGACATACCTGGGGCGGGGGTTTTCCAATTCCTCTCTTTCCGGGCAGGTATGTCTATCCTGCTCTCCCTGATTATTACCATTACTTTCGGTAAGCAACTGATCAATCTACTGCAAAAGAAACAGGTGGGGGAAGAGATCAGGGACCT
>JBBSOG010000111.1:0-13741 GCA_038259985.1 Cytophagales bacterium | reverse complement strand
TGTCCACATCTGCCAGATCCTCTTTTGAAGGTTTATTTTTAGGGCCGTATAAAGAAATGATCGGAATTCCGGTAAGGCTATCTATCGCATCTTTCACCCCTGCACCGGCACTGGCATTACCACGAAAGCCATGTTCCGGGGCGAAAATAGTTTTTAGTTGCACCCCCATAGCCAGCAGCGAGTCTACCAAGTGACTGTTGCCGATATGAGAGGTATGGTTCACTACGGCTGCCACATTTTTGCCTTCCAGTAGTGGAAGGTAAAGGTCTGTCTGCCAGGCTGCTGGCTGTATGGCATCTTCCGCTTCTATCATCTGTGACTGACAGGCTGAGGATTGGAAAATAATAAAGAATGATATTAGTGTGATGAGACGCATAAAGTTCTTTAATTTGCACGGGATGAAACCCCTCGGCTGTAAATGTATAAATACTTTTAGAAAAGTGATAGCCTTCGGCTGATACCTCATCTGATGTGTTGGAGATTAATCTGATAGTACTCTTTGAACCTTCCTTACTTTATATCAAAGAAAATAAATAAGGCTGAGAACAAGTCATTCTCAGCGACTATTAACAAAATAGCCGTGGCCAGCATAGCATTGGGGCTGGCTACTATGTTGGTTTCTTTTCTTATTCTAGGTGGTTTTCAAAAAGTGATTACCAACAAGATTTTTACATTCAATGGGCACATTCAGGTCACCAAATACTCGCTGGATAATTCCTTACAGGAGGAACCCATTTCCATCAACAATCCGCTTATTCAACATCCTGAGCAGTATGACTTTATAGACCACGTTCAAGTTTTTGGGCATACTGCTGGCTTATTACAGACAGAAAACGAAGTCTACGGTGCTTTTATTAAAGGCGTAGGCCGGAATTTTGACAGCCTGCGCTTCAAAGATAATCTGCTTGAAGGTTCTTTTATCCGATTTTTGGATAGCGCTGACCATCAACCCAATAAGTATTCTACTGACGTACTGATTAGCAAAAAGATTGCTAATGCATTAACACTTAACCTGGGAGATGATATACGCATGTTATTCGTAGATCCGCTCAGAATACGCAAGCTTCATATCCAGGGAATTTACAATACTGGTATTGAAGAGTTTGATGAGCAAATGATCATCGGGGATATTGGCTTGGTGCGCCGTATCAATCAGTGGCCCGACTCGCTAGTGGGAGGGATTGAAATTTACCTGAACGATTATAAGCGGATCAATGAGGCAGAGAGTATATTGCAGAATGAGCTTGACTATGATCTTTTCATAGAAAAGGTGAGCGACACCTATGTGCAGATGTTTGAATGGCTCGGCCTTATCAATAATAATGTCGCTATTTTTCTTCTGCTCATTTTATTTGTCGCCTGTTTTAATATTGTCAGTATATTGCTCATCCTGATTATGGAGCGCATACAGATGATTGGTGTACTCAAAGCGCTGGGGGCAAGAAATAAGCAAATAAGAAGGATATTTATATACAATGGTATCCGCCTGATTTTTAGAGGATTGCTGATTGGTAACTTGATCGGAATAGGTTTTGGCTTATTGCAATATTACTTTAAACTCATTCCTCTTGATGCCGAAAACTATTACATGGATTTTGTGCCTATCCATTGGGATTTACTGGCTATCCTGGGACTCAACTTACTCACTTTTATGATTGTAGGTTTGGTACTGAATATTCCTACCATCATCATTTTGCGTATTGACCCCATAAAGGCCATACGTTTTGATTAGCGGTTGTATTTGCGAAAAAAGCTGCGGATTTTTATATAAATCACCCCGGCAAAAGCTTCCCAAAAAATTCGCGTTGACATTTTAGACTCCCCTTTGGTACGGTTCGTGAAAATGATGGGCACTTCCTTAATTTTGAAATGATATAGCCAGGCAGTGAACTTCATTTCTATTTGAAAAGCATAGCCCTTAAAACGGATGCTGTCCAAATCTATCGTTTGCAGCACGCTACGATGATAACACTTGAACCCGGCAGTAGCATCTTTGATGGGCATACTTGTCACCATTTGTATATACATACTGGCAAAAAAAGATACCAGTACCCTATTCATCGGCCAGTTGACCACATTCACGCCACTTACATAACGTGAACCAATCGCCAACTCATGGCCGTCATGGGCACAGCACTCATACAATCTCACCAGGTCATCTGGATTATGAGAAAAATCCGCGTCCATTTCAAAGATGTACAAATAGTTATTAGCCAATCCATATTTGAACCCAGCGATGTAGGCAGGGCCAAGCCCACTCTTCTTTTCCCGCTCTAATAAATGTACCCTATCCAGATATTTTTCTTGCTTTTCTTTCACCAACTGGGCCGTTCCGTCGGGAGAATTATCATCTACTACTAATACATCAAAAAGAATCGACTGATTGAGCACACTTTCCAGCAGTATACTGATGTTTTCGCTTTCATTATAAGTAGGGATAACAACCAGGCAAGTACTCACAGTATAAGATCAGGATGGTGGTTAAAAAGTTATAAAAATAGAGAAGTTTAGGCTATGGTAAAAATCATTTTTTTGCTTTAATAAAAGGTTAGCAGCTTATCTTTTTGAATATTTGGTATTTCGGAACAATCCTCCGATTTTTTAAAGAATTAACAAAAAACTAACGATTCAGGGTATCTTATTTTATATCATGACAAAATGTATTTTTCTGGACAGGGATGGAGTGATCAACCGGGACCGCGTTGACTATGCTTATGACCTTAGCCATTTTGAAATGCTTCCTGGCGTACCGGAAGCCCTAGCAAAACTAAAACAAGCTGGATATGTATTGATCATTGTGACCAACCAGTCCGGAATAGCAAAAGGGATTTATACCCGAAATGATATGGAAAACTGTCATCTATATATGCACAAACAGACGCACCACGTTATTGATGCAGTATATTATGCACCCCATTACCCTTCCGTCACCGCATCTCTCACACGTAAGCCTGGTAGCCTGATGTTTGAAAAAGCCATGGCTCGCTTTAATATTGATCCTGAACACTCTTGGATGATTGGTGACAAAGAAAGAGATATTACGCCTGCCTATAAATTAGGCATACCTTCTATTTTGATTAGCCCTGAAAAGAAAGAGACCAAAGCTATACATGTAGTGAAAGATCTAGCTGAAGCAGCAGAAAAAATTTTACTTTAACTATCTGAGAATAGTCTTCAGATGGTCTACCCCCTCTTCACTGACTTTGTACTTTCCCTGCCGCATTTTGAAAACTTTTTTATAATCCTGGTTGAGTTTATTGAAGTGAGAGGTATTAGTAAGGTCAATCCCGTGTTCCCGTAACAATTTGTTTACTTCCTGGGTAGTAAACGTACCTTCATCGTTTTTGGACTGTATATAATAGCTGGCCAGCAATACGATATCTGTTTTACTAATGCTCTTCGGTGCTTTATAGTAGAGTTCGCCAAAGGATGCTACTGAGAGTTTCACATTCGGGTCATGGGATACAGCTTTAGGCTCCGGAGCCTCGAAAATACTAAATTGTCTCCCACTAGCATTCACCGCGTCCTGCTCAGCCTGACTAAGAGCAGGCGCTTCTTTCAATATTTTCGTAAAAGCTTTGATGGTATCTCCATAAGAATTCACAAAATCCTCGGTGCCTTCAATCTCAAATTCTCCTCCGTTGACCGCAATTCTGATTCTTGCTTTACTTTCCATTGACTTTAGGTGGTTATTGTCTTTAATTTGCACTCCGAATATCAGCAATATATACTTTTTTACGCTACAGCACAGCCTATTTTAAAGAATCCATACGATTGATATCGGATTTGCCCTCTCAAAATATTTTATTAACATATCACGTATATTACTGACCCACAAACCTTTATGTTCCAACTGATTAATGTCAGCGCCCTTGGTGAAATCGCCATGGAGGCAGGCAAGGAAATTCTGAATATCTATCACCATGCTGATTTTTCGCAGATCGTAGATTTTAAAGCTGATAATTCGCCACTCACCACCGCTGATAAAGCTGCTCACGAAGTGATTATGGCCCGACTTACCAATAAATATCCAAATATTCCGGTAATTTCTGAAGAAGGTAAGACCATAGACTTTGATACGCGCAAAAACTGGGAATATTTCTGGCTGGTAGATCCGCTGGATGGCACTAAAGAATTTATCAAGCGCAACGGTCAATTTACGGTAAACATCGCCCTTATTCGTCAAGGAAAACCTGTTGTGGGAGTTATTTACACACCGGTTACTGAAGAATTGTACCTGGCTGCCAGAGAAGGATATGCGGAAGACCTCAAAGAAGGTACTTATAAACAACAAGCATCCGATAAACCTGTACCGATTAAGGTCAACAATCGTCAAAAAAACCTAGTGGCAGTCCGTAGCAGCAGTCATGCGTCAGATGAGGAAGAACAATTGCTCGGCCGATACGGTGTAACAGAAAGCATTTCTAAAGGCAGCTCGCTTAAATTTTGCATGGTAGCCGAAGGAAAAGCTGATATTTACTATCGCCATGGCCCTACGATGGAGTGGGATATCGCTGCGGGGCAGGTAATTGTAGAATGCGCCGGAGGAAAAGTACTTCAAGGTACTGGCTCAGCGCCTTTTGTTTATAACAAAAAATCTTTAAGGAATGAACATTTTCTGGTGCTTTCCAGCATTAGTGCTATGTAATAAAAGCGTAAGGTTTTGAATATTTAAGGATTTACTTATATTTGCATTGATTAGTCAAAATAAATATAAAATAAGTGCAAAAAAACCATAACAACTTTTCGCTCATCATGGCAGGCGGAGTGGGTACCAGACTTTGGCCAGTAAGCCGAAAGCATTTCCCCAAGCAGTTTCATGATGTATTAGGCGTAGGGGAATCTTTATTACAGCTTTCCTATAATCGGCTGCTGGATGTGTGTCCTCAGGAAAACATTTATATCATTTCAAATCAGGACTATTATGATTTGATTAAGGAACAGCTCCCTGAGATGACCGATGATCAGATTTTGCTGGAACCACAGTTACGGAATACTGCGCCATGTGTGGCCTATGCCGTACACAAAATAGCGAAAAAGAACCCACAGGCCAATCTTATCGTATCTCCTGCCGACCATCTTATTCTTAAGCAGGACCAATTTCAGGAAGTAGCCTTAAAAGCACTGGAAGCGGCCTCACAAAGGGATATACTGATTACCTTCGGTATTACACCTACCCGTCCGGATACTGGTTACGGTTACATAGAATATGATAAGGACCGTGAGGAGCACGGCGTTTACAAAGTAGCTGGCTTTAAAGAGAAGCCGGATTTAGCTGCTGCTGAAGAATTTCTTAAGGCAGGAAATTTTGTGTGGAATTCGGGTATTTTTGTTTGGAGCATTAATGCGATCAAAAAAAGTCTTGAGAAATACTTGCCCGAAGTTAACATGCTGTTTGAGCAAGGTAATACGATATATTACTCACAGGATGAAGAAAGCTTTATTCAAGCGGCTTACGATACCTGCATGAACATATCTATTGATTATGGCATTCTGGAGAAAGCAGATAACGTGCATGTCATTCCGGTAGATTTTGGCTGGACAGACTTAGGCACCTGGAAGTCTATTGATTCACAGCATGAAAAAGATGTCCAGGGAAACAGCCTGCAAGGCACTGTGCTTACTTATGAAACTAAAGATTCATTTATCAAAGTCCCCAACGGTCAGATTGCTGTAGTGCAGGGCTTGGAAGGTTATATCGTTATTTATGACGGTAAAGCATTGATGATATGCCAGAAAGACCAGGAACAGATGGTCAAAAAGTTCTTAGGTGACATCAAAGAAAAGGGTTATACTGAATTTGTTTAAAAACTAATTTTCTAATTATTTAATCATGAAAAAGGCGTTAATCACAGGGATCACCGGACAAGACGGAGCCTATTTAGCTGAGCTTCTTCTCAAGAAAGGGTACGAAGTTCATGGCATCAAACGTAGAACTTCCCTATTCAATACAGACCGTATAGATCATCTCTATCAGGACCCACACGAAAAAGACCTCAAATTCAAACTCCATTATGGAGATTTGACTGACTCCACCAATATTATCCGTATCGTCCAGGAAGTACAACCCGATGAGATTTACAATCTGGGCGCAATGTCCCACGTAAAAGTAAGTTTTGATGAACCAGAGTACACTGCTAACGTTGATGGCTTGGGAACACTGAGAATCCTTGAAGCGGTACGTATATTGGGTCTTCAGGAAAAGACAAAAATTTACCAGGCTTCTACCTCAGAACTGTACGGTTTAGTACAAGAAGTACCTCAGAGTGAAAAAACGCCTTTTTATCCACGTTCCCCTTATGCAGTTGCGAAAATGTACGGCTTCTGGATTACAGTAAATTATCGCGAGGCGTATAATATGTTCGCTGTGAACGGAATCCTTTTCAACCATGAATCTCCAATCCGAGGGGAAACTTTTGTTACCCGTAAAATTACCCGCGCTGCGGCACGTATTGCTTTAGGGCTACAGGATATCTGCTACCTGGGTAATATGGACGCTAAACGTGACTGGGGTCATGCCAAAGATTATGTACAAGCGATGTGGTTGATTTTACAACAGGAAAAAGCAGAAGACTATGTAATTGCTACCGGAATTACCACAACGGTACGTGATTTTGTGCGTATGTCATTTAAAGAGTTGGGCGTAGAACTGGCTTTTGAAGGAAAAGGGGTTGACGAGATTGGTAAAGTGGCAAGCTGCTCTAATCCAGATTTCCAGTTGGAGATTGGCAAAGAAGTAATCAAAGTAGATCCTGAGTATTATCGTCCCACTGAAGTGGAATTGCTCATTGGTGATCCGACCAAAGCACGCGAACAACTGGGCTGGAAACTAGAGTATACTTTGGAAACGCTGGTTAAAGATATGGTGCAATCCGATGTTGCTTTGTTCAAAAGGGACAAATTTCTGATGAAGGGCGGACACAAAGTGTACAGCTATCACGAATAAAAAAAATGGAAAAAGACGCTAAAATTTATATTGCCGGCCATAGAGGTATGGTCGGCTCCGCTATAGTACGTAACTTAAAAAGCAAAGGCTTTAGTAATTTTGTTTTTAGGACTTCCAGCGAGCTTGACCTAAAAAATCAACAAGCTGTAGCGGAGTTTTTTGCAAAAGAAAAGCCTGATTATGTTTTTTTGGCAGCCGCTAAAGTTGGAGGCATACATGCTAATAATACGTACCGAGGGCAATTTTTGTACGAAAATTTGATGATACAGAATAATGTCATCCATCAAAGTTATGTGCATGGCGTAAAAAAGCTTCAGTTTTTAGGCTCTTCTTGCATTTACCCAAAAATGGCTCCACAGCCTTTGAAGGAAGAATATCTGCTCACCGGCTTACTGGAACCTACTAATGAACCTTACGCGATAGCTAAAATAGCAGGTATCAAAATGTGTGAAGCGTACCGTTCGCAGTATGGTTGCGATTTTATCTCCACCATGCCTACCAATTTGTACGGGCCAAACGATAATTATGATCTCAACAACTCGCATGTGCTACCGGCATTACTCCGCAAGTTCCATGAAGCCAAAGACAACAATGAAGCTTTTGTTGAAATCTGGGGTACCGGGAGCCCTAAGCGTGAATTTTTGCACGTGGATGATCTAGCCGAAGCCTGTGTATATCTGATGGATAATTACAGTGAGCCTGAGCTTGTGAATATCGGAACAGGAGAGGATATTGCCATTAAAGACCTCGCTTTATTGATCAAAGATATTGTTGGTTTTGAAGGCGAATTACGTTTTGATTCCTCCAAACCCGACGGCACACCTCGCAAATTAATGGATGTGAGCAAATTACACAGTTATGGCTGGAAGCATAAGATTGAACTACAAGAAGGTATCAGTTCGGTTTATGAGGAATTCAAGAAGGAAGCTGTTGCTTAAATATTTCTTTCACTATGGCAAAGCTACATTTATCTCAGGCAAATAAAATTATCGGTGGTGTGTGTGGTGGTATTGCCGAGCATTTTGGCTGGGATGCCACCATTTTGAGGATACTTTTTGTCATCGCATCCTTCATCGGCTTTGGTTCGCCAGTCATATTCTATTTGGTGTTGTGGTTAGTGATGAAGTTTAGCTAACGTTCCACTTTAGCGTATTTCCAGCTTTTAAAACCATGTACCGGAACAACATAAGGATGTAAATTTTTTAGCTTATCTGGCTTTCTTTCCTCAAACTAATAGTGATACCTACACTGAAGAACGATAATAGCCTCCTCTTCTAGTCGATATACCAAACGATGTTCCAGCGTGATTCGGCGCGACCACCAACCAGCAAGGTTATGCTTTAGTGGTTCGGGTTTTCCACTACCTTGATGAGGGGTGCGTGAGATATCTTTTATTAAAGCATTGATTTTTTTGAGCATTTTTTTATCTACTTGTTGCCAGTATAAGTAATCTTCCCATCCCGTACTTAAAAAAATGACTTTCATGAGGTTGTCCCCTCATTCTCAATAAGCTTATGCTCCTTTCCTAAACCCTTTTCATATTCTTCAATGCCTTCTAATAATCTAAGTGCATTTTTGGGGCTTTTCAACAAGTAAAAGGTTTCCTGCATGCTTTCATAATCTGCCTTAGAAAGGATAACAACATCCTCTCCCTTACTTCTAGTGACAAATAGCGGCGAACCCTGAATGAAAACTGAGTCTAAAAATGACTTTAGATTTTGCCTGAACTTTGTATAACTGGTGATTTCCATATTATTCAAACATAAAAAGGATAAGATTATACGTACAAGATGTTGTACGTCTCAAATTAAAAGATGTTTCAGCCTCTATAATGAAGAATCTTTTCGATTATTTTTTGTGAAAAATTTTAAAGACCGCATAGTGGCTATGCATTAGGTGAAAGGTGAAATTTAATCAGTATATAATGTGGAGGATATGTTTAAGCATCATGATATGTGCTACCGATATTTATATTGCGGTAACTCCCAGTAGTTCTCTTACTTCTTCGGCAATACTTTCAGGATCATATCCACATTCTTTATGTAGTTCAAGCTGCTCGCCATGCTCAATGATATGATCAGGGATGCCTAACCTTTTCACTTGGGCGCTGTAGCCATGATCTGTCATAAACTCTAGTACAGCACTACCAAAACCACCCATCAGGCAACCGTCTTCTACGGTAATAATCTTTTTGAAGCGATTAAATATTTCGTGCAACATTTCTTCATCAAGGGGTTTGACAAAACGCATATCATAATGCGCGGGATATATATCATCAACTGTCAATGCGTGACACGCCTCCACTGCATAGTTTCCTATATGACCAATGGTAAGGATAGCTACTTCTTCTCCATCCTGGATCATTCTACCTTTGCCTACTTCTAACTCCTGCATAGGTGTTTTCCAGGAGGGCATTACTCCCTCTCCTCGAGGATAACGAATGGTGACAGGCCCCTCTGTGTACAATGTGGCGGTATACATAAGTTTTCTCAATTCAGACTCATTCATCGGTGCTGAAACTACCATGTGTGGCAGGCAACGCATATAAGCCAAATCATAAGCCCCGTGGTGGGTGGGGCCATCCGCACCTGCAATTCCGGCCCTGTCCAGACAAAAAATAACTGGTAGCTTTTGAATGCACACATCATGGATTACCTGATCATAGGCACGTTGCATGAAGGTGCTATAGATATTGCAGAAGGGAATCAGCCCCTGCGTAGCCAGCCCGGCAGAAAAAGTAACCGCATGCTGCTCAGCAATGCCTACGTCAAAAGCCCGGTCAGGCATGGCTTTCATCATGATATTCAGGGATGAGCCGGAAGGCATAGCGGGCGTGATGCCCATAATCTTTTCGTTTTTCTCAGCCAGTTCTACAATGGTATGCCCAAACACCTGCTGGTATTTGGGAGGCTGGGGCATGTCATAAATTTTCTTACGGATTTCGCCGGTTACTTTGTCAAACTTACCGGGAGCGTGCCATTTGGTTTGGTCTTTTTCAGCCAAGGAATAGCCTTTTCCCTTCACCGTGATGCAATGAAGAATCTTAGGGCCAGGGATCTTCTTCAAGTCTTTCATCACATGCACCAGATGATCTACATCATGGCCATCTACCGGGCCGAAATAACGAAGGTTAAGTGACTCAAAAAGATTACTCTGCTTGAGTAAAAAAGCTTTGATACTGGTTTCAACTTTTGAAGCTACTTCCTGAGCGCTCTTGCCAAACTTGCTGAACTTACCCAGCATCTTCCACACATCATCCCGAACCTTATTATAGGTCTGAGAAGTGGTAATATCAGTTAGATAATCTTTTAAAGCCCCGACATTGGGGTCGATAGACATGCAATTATCGTTGAGAATAATGAGCAGGTTAGTATCAGCAACACCGGCGTGGTTCATCGCTTCAAAGGCGATTCCGCCAGTCATCGCTCCATCACCGATCACCGCAATATGTTGTTTGTCTTCCATCCCCTGATAATTAGAAGCTACTGCCATGCCTAATGCCGCCGAGATAGAAGTGGAAGAATGGCCCACGCCAAAAGCATCATATTCGCTTTCGCTACGCTTGGGAAATCCTGATAAGCCATTGTAAATCCGATTAGTATAAAAGTTATCCCTGCGGCCCGTCAAGATTTTATGCCCATAGGCTTGATGGCCAACATCCCAGACCAATTGATCGTAGGGTGTATTGAATACGTGATGAAGTGCTACTGTGAGCTCTACCACCCCCAAGCTAGCCCCGAAGTGCCCTCCATATACCGATACAATATCAATGATAAATTGTCGGAGTTCCTGAGAGAGTTGCACCAATTGATTTTGGTTCAGGGCTTTGACATCGGCAGGGCTATTAATCTGGGCTAATAATGGACCGGGCTTAATGAGCATGATGGAATTTTCTTAAATGTATTTCTGAAACTAAGAAATTTTATGAATGTTTTGCTTTTTCTGAAACCTTTCAGAAAGAAATAAAGTGCAAAGGAACGATGTTTTTTTATAGCAAAACATTTATTGATTAATAATGTCATAAATTTGCTTAGATTCTACGTTGATTAATGCATTAGTCACCAAGACAAAAGAACGATAGCTGTGAGTTTTGAAATCAAACTTCCCTTATTTGAAGGCCCCTTCGATTTACTTCTCTTTTTTATAGAAAGGGATGAACTGGATATTCATGATATTCCTATTTCCAAGATTACCGATGATTTTCTGAGTTATATACGGCATCTGGAGGATATGAATATTGAGGTGGCCAGCGAATTTATACTGGTAGCTGCTACCCTGATGCGCATCAAAGCAAAAATGCTGCTACCACGACCGGTATTGAATGAAGAAGGAGAAGAAGTAGACCCCAGAGAAGAACTGGTGAAGCACCTGCTGGAATATAAAAAGTATAAGTCAGTGATCAAAGAACTGGCTGAAATGGAGGAGGAAAGGTCTCAAAAGCAAGAGCGTGGAAACCTAGTGCAGGAGATTAAGAAACTTTCCGAAACTAATAATGTAGAAGCAGAACTTCAAGATGTCACCTTATATAAATTGCTCAAGGTATTTGAGAAAGTAACGCAGCGCTTTGAACTTAAACAGCGCGAAAAACCCCACCAAGTAGTACAATATCCTTACACAATTTCCGGACAGAAGAGTTATATACTGCATAACCTTCAGGAGCGGAAACGCATCTCCTTTCTGGATGTTATTCATGATGACCCTAATAGAATTGCTGTCATTTTTAATTTTTTGGCAATTCTTGAGCTGTTGCAGCTCAACGAAATTACCCTACAAATTGGTGAAGGCTTCAATAATTTTTGGGTGTTGAAAAAAGAAGATGAAGACGTACGTGTGGAATAATGGATATTAACTCCAAAAAAATATTTAAAACGCTTAATCCGAATAAGATATGGATACCTGTGGTGATCGGCCTGGGCATTGTATTTTATATGTTTTACAGCGACCCCGACCTGACTGCTGACAAACTCAAGTTAGTTTTTGATGCGGCCCTACTACCTATTGCGCTTGCCCTACTCGTCATTTTTGCGCGGGATGCTGGCTATGTATACCGGATCAAAACCCTGACTGATCATCAACTTTCCTGGGGTAGCAGTATTTATGTCATTATTTTCTGGGAGTTTGCCTCTGCTGTTACGCCTTCTATTGTAGGAGGCACCTCAGTAGTTGTTTTTATACTGGTCAAAGAAGGCATCAGCCTGGGAAAATCGCTGGCCTATGTGATGCTTACCGCTATTCTTGACAACCTATTCTTTGTGTTGGTAGCGCCTATTGCCTTGCTATTCACTACTCAGGAGCTCTTTCCTAATGGTAATGAGATGGAACTGGAACTTGGAAACAGCCTTCAGGTGCTTTTTATAGTTAGTTATGTGCTCATCACTGTGTACACTTTCTTTATGTTTTACGCCATTTTTATCAGGCCGCGTGGCTTTAAATGGCTGCTGCTGAAAGTAACCTCCATCAGCTTCCTGCGTCGCTGGCGATACTCAGCCAGTACTCACGGAGACGAGATTATTGACGCCTCCGCGCTTTTGAGGGGTAAAAATTTTAGTTACTGGGCTAAGATAGTGATTGCTACCTTTCTAATCTGGACGGCGCGCTACCTGATGCTCAACTGCCTGATCGCCGCATTCACCAATGTGACCCCGATGGAGCATCTACTTATCTTCTGTCGTCACCTGATGATGTGGATCACCATGCTCATCTCCCCCACTCCGGGTAGCAGTGGCACGGCTGAATTTTTCTTTGCACAGTTCTTCACCGAGTTTTTGGGCGATTATACTTTCGTGACCAATATTTTATGGAGAATGCTCTCTTACTATCCCTACTTGATTTTGGGAGCGATTTTCCTTCCCAAGTGGATCAGAAGAGTGTTTTTTAAGAAAAAATCACAAACTGTTTAGTAGTAAGCATAAAAAAAGGAAGGCATCTGCATGTCTTCCTTCTCAATAATCCTCATGGTGCAATTAGAACCGCTCAGTGCCTGCAAAGAAGAAGTTTCCTTCTTGGGCAGCAGTTTCATTGGCATCGGAGCCATGTACCGCATTCGCCTCAATAGATTTGGCAAATAATTTACGGATAGTGCCTTCTGCCGCATCAGCAGGATTGGTAGCGCCGATTAGTTTGCGGAAGTCCTCTACTGCATTGTCTTTTTCCAGGATCATGGCGATAATAGGCCCGGAAGACATATACGTAGTGAGGTCTTTATAAAAAGGGCGCTCTTTGTGTACTTCGTAGAATTGACCAGCAGTTTCTTCAGTAAGCTTAGTCATTTTCATAGCCTTAATTTTAAACCCAGCTTCCTGGATCATTTTAATAATTGCTCCCGCATTGCCCGCTTCCATCGCGTCGGGCTTGATCATGGTGAATGTCATTTTTCCTGCCATATTGAGTTTAAATTTTAATGAGTCAACGAAATTTTCCGCAAAGCTAAGGGTTTATTTTTTACGCACCATCATTTTAAGCAAAAGAGCGGTTTCTGCCGGTAGCTTTGTTCCAAAACGCTTAACTTGCATTCTTCATCAAGTATAATCTTATGCGAAGAAGAAAGTTCATCTCACAACTGTCTGCCTCAGCCTCTGTGCTCCCTTTTTTGGGGCTGAACAATACGGGTAAATCAAAATCTTTTGATATTAATGCTGAAAAAATTATTCCCAAACGCCTCCGCCCCGGAGATACCATCGGGTTGCTTACTCCGGCTACTTATTTGACCGAGGAGCAATTAAGAAAGGCTATTATTTCTTTAGAAAAGCTAGGCTTTAAAGTGCGCTATTCGCCCAACATGTTGGTCAGGAAAGG
>JBBSOG010000110.1:0-13894 GCA_038259985.1 Cytophagales bacterium | reverse complement strand
TATCGGATTGATAGAGCAGAAACTAAAAACGCTAGGAAACAAACTAGAAGTCAAAAAGAGCGAAGAAGCTATCCTGCATTTTTATGATACTTCCGTCTCCAAGCTATTTGAAAAGTTTGCGCACGACTCAAGGAAGTTTAGTAAGTTCTATCTCGAGAGTAAGACAAGTATCCGTATTTACGACACCTATGAGAGCCTCGGTCATTTCTTTGAAAACATGGAAGATGCAAGAGGAAACCTCATGGATTCGCTGAAGAGAATAGAATTGAAATATGAATTCAGGGATTTCAAGCACGAAAGTTTTGAAAGATTTGATCACAACTCAATCATCAGCTTAAATTTTGACTATGAATCAATCTCAATATCAGATGGAAGGAATGAATTTCAAATTCAGAAGCACTATGACGAACTGCTTTCCGAGGATGAAATTCAGAAATTGGTTGGCGTTGAGTTAAAGAGGCATCAACAGGCTATTGAGCAAAAAATCCAGGACTTAAGACAATGACACCGCAGCGTTCCCAACGTAAACACACTGCTCAAAAAGCTTCCCCGATGAAGAAGTAGTAGCCTACACCTTCTTCCGTAAAGGCCACATCCAGTCGGGTATAAATATCTTTGTTGGGAAAAAGTAAGAAACGCACCCCGGCACCACCAGACACTACCCAGTCCCCCAGATTGATCTCACGGGGAGCAGGCGCTACCCCTCCGGCACTCATAAAAGCCGCTGCGCCCCAGCGTTTGCTGAATGGAAAAGGCAGAAAACGGTATTCTACCTGCGTAGCCAATAAGGTATTGTCGCGGTAACGGCCCAAATAATAACCTCTCATCAAGCTTTCCCCCCCCATCAGAGCCAACTGGTTGAAAGGTACATTGCCTTCCTGATGGGTAGCATACAACTGGGTGGCCAGCACTTGATTTTTGTTTACCGAGTAATAGTAGCGGGCATCCAGAAAATAGCTGGTAAAAGAGAAATCGCTGCCCCAGGCGTCATCGTAACGCAGAAATCCGGTTTCGCCAAAGAAGCCTTCCCTGACATTAAGCACATTGTGGCGGTCGTCGTAGACCAAACCTATCCCTACCCCAAAGTTGGTAGAGCCTTCACTTCCGGTGGGCAGTGGAAATGCTTCTTGGCCTACCTGATTGAACGCTACATCGGCCAGTCGCTGATAATCCATTTCTACCCCCAGGTATAGGCTGCTGGCAATGTTGCGCAGCACCCGCTCCCGAACAACGATGTTGTTGGCGTCTACCTGCGCCAGTTCTTCGTCAGGGCTGTCAGGGCCAATGCCGTAATACAGCAAGGGAAACTGCTGAAAGCGCAAACGTCCCAGAAAAAACCATTTGCTTTGATCAGAGTACAGGGCATGGTCCAGCCATAACCCATACTGACTTTCCAGGGTGATAAAAGTAAAAGCATTGATTTCGCTCAGTCGGTTAGCGGTGTCGCGCTGGGCGTAGTAGACATAAAGAGCGCTGATTCCAAACTCCCAACGGGTTTCCGGGGCGAAGGCGATAGTAGGATAGGCCACGAACTTGGGCCGTTCTGAAGATACCGTGTCGTTAAAGACATTCCTGAAAGTATTTTTCGTCCATTCTAATACTTGTGCCTGACCGGAGAATACTGAAGTAAAAACAAAAAGCAGGGAAAAAATGAAAACCCGAAAATATTGTGGCATGAAAAATCTAGATCAATGAGTCAGGTTAGTAACGTAGGAAAGCTTTGCTGGGATGTATGTTTCTTTGAAAACGCTCCCAATTTACTGACTTAGATAAATGTGATCTTTTTGTAAATAGAGATTCTAGAATTAAGACAAGGACACCGCCGCTTCCCGGTTGTATTTATTGCGGTATTGCATCGGTGACAGTCCGGTAATTCTTCTGAATACCGTACGAAAGGCTTTTTGATCGGTATAGCCTACTTTATACATCACTTCATTCACATGCTCACGGGAGGATTCCAGGCTCATCTTAGCCGCTTCCACTTTTACCCTTTGAATATATTCTGTCACCGTATTGCTGGTAGCTTTTTTGAACCGACGTTCCAGGTTTCTTCTGCCCATCGCAAACTCAGAAGCCAGGAAATCTATGGTAATTTTGTCCTTAAAGTTCTGCTCTATGAACTCCTGGGCTTGCTTTATCTCTTCATCCTCATGCGTTTTTTGCCCCTGAAAAATGATAAAGGGCGACTGTGTTGTCCGGTCTATGTCTATCATGAATGCTTTGGCGATGAAAATAGCCACATCACGACCAGCATGCTTTTCAATCAGGTACAGTAGCAGGTTAAGGTAGGCATATGCCCCGCCACTGGTATAAATACCTTCCTGCTCGGTCATGATCTTGTCATCTACTAAGTGAGCTTCCGGGAACATCAGCCGGAATTCATGGAAAAATTTCCAGTGGGTGGTGCAGGTTTTGCCATTCAACAGACCGGTAGCTGCCAGCAGAAAAGAACCTATGCAAAAACTGGCGACTTCCGCCCCCCCCTGATATTGCCGGGTGATCCAGGGAATAAAAGCTTTATTATCGGCTAATACTTTCTTTTGGTTTTCATGGACCGCGGGAATAATGATCAGGTCGGTTTGGGGCACATCCTGAATGAGGAGATCCGGATGGACAGTAAATAAGCTGCGAGCCTGGTCAGTATCAGATAACCCGATGAGCTGGACTTTGAATAAAGGCGCCTTACCCATCCCGGCCATCAAAGCATTGACTTCCGAAAGGATTTGATGCGCACCTTCAATATTAACGACACTGATACGGCCCCGGGGGATAAGGATTGATACATGTTTCATGTCAGAAAGTGGATTAAAGATGATGTCGTGATTTACCCCTCAATCTGTCGCATTCGCACCCTTCAAAATTCGGGAATTGATCTTAGGTTTGCAATATACTTAAAATAAGTTTATATACTTAAAATAAGATTATTAAAAATGTCTGTGCATCTTTTCACCCTAAAACTATTAATACCATGTTCAAAAAATCAGAAGTGTTTAGCGGATTTTCGGTAGACGATCTGGAAAAAGCCAGAACATTCTACAGCGAAATGCTGGGAATGAAAGTAGTAGACAACCCGATGGGATTGATAGAACTGCACATTGAGGGCAGCAATGCTATCCTGATCTATCCCAAACCCAATCATGAGCCGGCCACTTTCACTATTCTTAATTTTCCGGTAGATGACATTGATCAGACAGTGGATGAACTGACTGCAAAAGGTGTATCCTTTGAGCAATACGAAGGTGAGATCAAAACCGACAAAAAGGGAATTTCAAGGAGTGACGAACAGGGAAAAGGACCGAATATCGCCTGGTTTAAAGACCCCGCCGGAAATATACTGTCGGTGATTGAAGACAAGTGAGGTAAACACCTAAAAAATGAGATCTTATGTCAGATGTAAAAACAAAGCATGCACAAAAAATCACCACAAACCTGTGGTTTGATGACCAGGCAGAAGAAGCAGCCCAATTTTATACTGCTGTGTTCAAAAACGCTAAAGTAGAGAGCATTAGCCGCTACGGAAAAGAAGGGCGTGAAATTCATGGTAAAGCAGAGGGAACTGCAATGACGGTAGCTTTCCGGCTTGAAGGACAATCATTCGTGGCACTCAATGGTGGCCCCCAGTTTAAATTTACGCCTGCCATTTCGTTCATTGTGAACTGCACGAGCAAGGAAGAGGTAGACGAATTGTGGGCAAGCCTTTCGGAGGGCGGAACGGTACTTATGCCACTGGACACCTACCCCTTTAGCGAAAGATACGGTTGGACACAGGATCAGTATGGACTGAGCTGGCAGTTGATTTTATCTAATCCGGAAGGTGATGAAAGCCCAAAGTTTACCCCTTCCCTGATGTTTGTCGGCAACAATTGCGGTAAGTCGGAAGAAGCAATTAATGATTATCTCTCCATATTTAAAGATGCGAGGATGGGCAATGTGTTTCACTATACCGCCGACCAGAAGCCCGATATTGAGGGTACTGTTATGTATGCTGATTTTGCACTTGAAGAGCAGTGGTTTGCGGCGATGGATAGCGCCGGAGAACATCATTTTACTTTCAACGAAGCCATCTCCTTCATTGTCAATTGTGCTACTCAGGAAGAAGTAGATCATTACTGGTCAAAGCTATCAGAAGGTGGGGATGAAAAAGCACAGGTATGCGGTTGGCTGAAAGATAAATACGGGGTCTCGTGGCAGATTATCCCTAGCGTATTGTCTAAATTAATCAGTGATCCCGACCCTGCCAAGTCGCAAAATGTCATGAAGGTAATGCTGCAAATGAAGAAGCTAGACATAAATGCTTTACAGCAAGCGCATGAGCAAGGCTGATTTCCCTCTGTATTAAATATTTACCAGCTATCTAAACTTTAGAAATCATGACAAACAATCAGGAATTTTTTCAGCACTTCAATGAAGCTTTTGCGAAATCCGATATGGATTACATCATCGCCAATGTTACGGATGAGATCATCTGGAACATTGTGGGCGACAAGATCATTCGCGGAAAAGAAGCCTTTATCCAAGAAATCAAAGCCATGGAAAACGAAAATGCAGCCGAACTAAAAATTAACCACATGATCACCCATGGAAAAACAGCCGCCGTTGATGGCATTATGAAAATGACAGATCAATCAGGAAACATAAAAATATATGCTTTCTGCGATATCTATCTCCTAAATGGCTTCAAAGACGCAAAGATCAAAGAGATGACCTCTTATATTATTGAAACCGATAAATAGTCAAATAATCATTCATCCCTGAAATTAAACCTGCCCTGACGACAGGTCAGGATTCAGGGTAAAAATTAAACATTCATCATTAAACATTAAAATTATGGCAACGCTAAATCCTTATCTAAACTTTGATGGCAATACTGAAGAGGCCTTTAACTTTTACCAATCCGTATTTGGCGGGGAGTTTATCGGAGGTATACATCGCTTTAAAGATGATCCCGGATGTGCGCATTTTCCTGAAAAAGACCAGGACAAAATCATGCACATCGCTTTGCCCATTGGCAAAGGAAACATGCTCATGGGTACCGATACATTAGAATCTATGGGGCAAAAGCTCATTGCAGGAAATAATTTCTCCCTTTCCCTTCAGGCAGAAAGTAAAGCAGAAGCGGACAAACTGTTCAGCGCTATTTCTGCAGGGGGAGAACTGACGATGCCAATGGAGCAGACTTCATGGGGTTATTTTGGCATGTGCAACGATAAGTTTGGCATCCAATGGATGGTAAACTACGATGAAAATCAGCAGTAGCTTTTGTTGGATTTCATTATTATGGTAGGATTGATGAAAAGACCTTCTCATTGATCCTATCTATTCCACCTTGATAAAATGTATAGCAGACTAACCAAACCATAAAAAACATGAGAATTGCCGTCATCATCATCCGTATGTTAATGGGACTGATCTTCCTGGCTTCCGCCGTAGTGGTTCTTTTTAATCTTGTCCCACAGCCTGAACTGGAGGGCAACGTGAAGCTTTTTAATGAAGGCATGGAAGCTTCGGGTTATTTGATGCCCTTCATCAAAGTTACTGAACTGGTTTGTGCCATTGCTTTGATTTCGGGCTTTTTTGTTCCTTTGGCTACGGTGGTTATCTTTCCCGTTGTGGTAAATATCCTGCTTTTCCACAGCTTTCTGGCCCCGGAAGGTTTACCGGTAGCTATATTTCTGTTGTTGGGAAATTTGTTTTTAGCTTACTACTACCGAAAAAATTACGAGCCTTTGCTGGTCACTAATCCGACACGGTGACCACTGATGACAAGTAGTAGCGATAGGAAGCTTGACAAGTAATTCCTTTGGGGTAAATTAGAAGCGGATGGAGATGAAATCTCTCCGCTTCTAATTTTTATCCGATGCTGATTATTCATTTGTCATCGCAGGGCGCTCCACGCTGAGTCCTCTTCGAGAGGCTCCATTATCACATTGCATGCTGAACTGACAAAGTAGCGTGAAGATATATTGTTCAGCTACAAGTCCTGGTAATTGCCACTAAGTTTGAGACATTAATTTTTTAAAAGTAGCCAATGCCTTTCCGGATGCTAAAGATTCGCGGGCAGCAGTGATGCTGTCTTCCAGATTGAGTCCGAGTTTGCCACAGTGCAGCGCCATTCCGGCGTTGGCCAATACGGCTTCGTTTTGCGCTTTAGTGCCTTTGCCTTCCAGAATATTGATAAAAATACGCGCCGCATCTTCTACCGATTTGCCTCCGTGCAGTGCTTCAGCTTTGTAGGTAGAAAATCCCAGGTCTTCGGGATAAAGCACTTGCTCCCGCTCCCGGGTAATCATCTTAAAAGGCCCGGTCAGCGAAATTTCATCATAGCCATCCAATGAATGAAGTATGACAAAATTTTTATCTGTTTTTTGATAAAGGTAGGCATACAAACGAGCTAGTTCTAGGCTAAAGACACCCACCAGCTGTCGCTTGGGGAAAGAAGGATTAACCATTGGCCCCAGCATGTTGAAGAAAGTTTTCATGCCTAGTTCGCGGCGTACCGGCCCTACGTTTTTCATGGCAGGATGGAAGAGAGGCGCGTGCAAAAAGCAGATATTAGCCTCTTCCATGCTTTTCTTAAGCTTGTCGGAATTGTTGGTAAATTCATAGCCAAAGTGGGTAATCAAATCGGAAGAACCACTGACGGAAGATACGCCTTTATTACCATGTTTGGCTACCGGCTGCCCCGCCCCGGCGACCACAAAAGAGGCAGTAGTGGAGATGTTGAAAGTATCTTTGCCATCACCGCCGGTACCGCAGAGGTCAATCGCATCGTATTCTTCTATATGCAGGGGCACACAAAGCTCCAGCATCGCATCGCGGAAACCTTCCAGTTCTTCTACGGTAATGCTGCGCATCAGGAAAACCGTGAGGAAGGCCGCCATCTGGCTCTGATTATACTCACCCTGCGCCAGTTTGGTCAGGATTTGCTGCGCAGTGTCCTTGTCTAGTGATTTATATTCTATGAGTTTGTTAAGGATGTCTTTCATAAAAAATAGAATTGCTGAATGGCTGAATTGTTGACTTGCTTCTGGTATAATTACCGCATGGCTACATGATTGAATAGTTTTATGGTTAAATGGTTAGTTTTTCATTGGTATATTTAATGAGGGAGTTGATGGCTTTGGGTAATTTTTTGAGTTCCTGAAAGATAAAATTATAAGTTTCTTGTGTCAATAGGTTTCTTTCTTTGGCTTTTTCGTTCCAGTCCAGGCATTCATAAGTAGAACCAGAGGCATAACGATAGAAACGAATTTTGTCTTTTTTACCAAATCTCCCAAACCCTTCGGCAATATTGGCAGAAACTGAATCTATTGCCCTCACAAACTGCTGACCTATGGTATTTCTGGTAAAATGATCCCATTTCAAAATGATATCCCAGACTTTGTTACTCAAATGATAAGCAATCCGATAAGCTTCAATATCATTTAGTGTTAAGTATTTTTTATCCATAGCAGTACGTTCATTTAGCCATATAACCATTCAGCCATGTAATCATCTAACCCTTCTGTGCGCTAACCAGTTTTTAATTATCTGCTTTCCATGCTCGGTGAGAATAGACTCCGGGTGGAACTGAACGCCATGTACATCAAAAGTTTTGTGGCGTAAGCCCATCACTTCGCCGTGTGGGTCTAGCGCGGTAACGATCAAATCCCCCTTTACAGAATTAGCTTCTACCGCCCAGCTGTGGTAACGGCAAACATTGAATTCCTGCGGTACGTTTTCAAATAGATACTCATCTTTGTCTTGCAGCATCACCTTGTCGGCATAGCCATGCAGCACCGTAGGCATATTATACAGCTTCGCCTCAAAAGCTTCGGCGATGCCCTGATGGCCTAGGCATACCCCCAGAATGCTTTTCTCCGGCGCATACTTTTTAATAACATCCATCATGATGCCCGCTTCTTCAGGAATACCCGGCCCGGGAGAAAGCAGTATTTTATCATACTTGCCTACATCTTCCAAGCTGATTTTGTCATTTCTGATGACATCCATCTGCTCGCCATAACCCAGCTCTTTGATAATGTGCACCAGGTTGTATGTAAACGAATCGTAATTATCTAAGACTAATATTTTCATGAATTTGGTAGAAAGTTTAATGTTGAAAGTTTCAAGTTGTCATTGCCTGAAAAGTGTTTAAATGTGATTCTGAAGGTATTTGATTAAACTTGATATCTGTTTTGACAATATCATGAGTTTTTCCCTAAAATCTTGAAACCGTTATTGATCTATCATTTCTAGTTTATAAATGATAAAAATCTGACTCCTTAATTCTCCGGTAGAGCCCTTTGCGTATTTCAAAAATCTGATGAAATCCTTATTATTTCCATATTCAAAACCCTCAGCAATATTACTGGATATAGAAACAGCAGAACGTCTAATTTGATCATGTAGCGAAAAGTCACGGTTGAAATTTTGATTGAGCGTAAGCTGATAAACTTCAACAGCAATTGCTGATGAGTTTTTCCAAACTTCCAATTCTTCAAAATTTTTAGCACTAGCCATCTTTTCCTTTAACTTTCAACCTGTAACTTTTAACTGTTTCAATCTTTCAATTTGCAATCCCTTCAGCGACTTCCAGTGCCCGTCTCAGTGCGGCCAGTTTGTTATTGACTTCCTGCAATTCGCTTTCTACCACTGACTTAGCCACTACGCCAGCACCAGCCTGATAGTACAGCGTGTTGTTCTGACTGATGAAAGAGCGGATCATGATAGCATGGTTGAATTGCGCAGTGTGATGCTCGCTACCAAAGCCCAGAAAGCCAATCGCCCCGCCATAATAACCCCGCTTGGTACTTTCATATTGGTTGATTAGTTGCATCGCCATGTGCTTGGGAGCTCCCGACAAAGTACCTGCCGGAAAGGTATCGGCTACCACCTGTATTGGTGAGGTGTCAGCGGCCAGTTGGCTGGTGACTTTAGAGACCAAATGGATGACATGCGAAAAGTACTGCACTTCTTTAAAGGTTTCTACCGTCACTTCATTGCCATGTCGGCTCAGGTCATTGCGTGCTAAATCTACCAACATCACATGCTCAGAATTTTCCTTGGGATCGTCTAGCAACTCTTTGGCCAGTTCGGCATCAGCCGCATCATTTCCTGTGCGTTTGAAGGTTCCGGCAATCGGGTAAATACTGGCTTCACCTTCTTTGATGACAATCTGTGCTTCCGGTGACGAGCCAAAAATCTTATAGTTGCCATAGTCAAAATAGAAGAGGTAAGGAGATGGATTGATGGAACGCAAGGCACGGTACACATTAAACTCATCCCCTTTAAAACGATTCTGAAACCTTCTTGAGAGCACAATCTGAAATACATCTCCCCGAAAACAATGCTCCTGCCCCTTACGAAGGATGTCCATGAACTCCTCATCCGAATAATTACTGCCTTCTTCGCCTTCCCGCTGAAAGCGGTAATTAGGAATATTACGGTTATTAATGAGCGAGATCAGGTCGGTAAGTTTATCTTGCGTGGCTTCTTCCCCAGCTAGTTCGTGATGGAAAGCGTACAACTCATTGCGGAAATGGTCAATGGCAATTACGTAGCGGTAGACCGCATAGTAGATTTCTGGAATCCCATAATCTTGATCGGTATCGGCAGCGATATCTACCTCCTCGTAATACTGCACCGCATCGTAGGCCATATAGCCAAACATACCGTTGGTACTAAACTTATAGCCATGCTCTTCCGACTTAAAAGCAGAGGCAAATTGGCTCAGCATCTCAATGACTTGCTGCCGTTTTTCCGTCTTCGTTTCGTGGGCAGTACCATCAGGAAACTTTTGGCGGACGACCTTATTTTTCACTGAAAAGGTAGCGATAGGGTCACAGCAGATAAACGAAAAACTGTTGTCGCTGCTATGGTAGTCCGAGCTTTCCAGCAAAATAGGATTATTGTAGCGGTCACGGATTTTGAGATAAATATTGACCGGCGTAATGGTATCGGCGAGCATGCGTATGTGCTCGGTGTGCAGTTGATAAGCGTGCTTGCTTGGTTTTGTTTGCATTGGTTCGTGTTGTTTAAGAATAAAAAAAGCCCACTGTGCGAACAGTAGGCTTATAAAACATGCTTTATAGAAAAAGACAGGTAAGAACTAGCCGTTCGCACGATGTTTATCGTGACGCCACCAGTTATTGCTTACGAATGTCTTGTGAATGCTTGCCATATGCGACAAATATAAAGCGCTATCTTTATATTTCAAACGGAGTTTAGCAAATTGTATACAAATCTTATAAAACAATCACATGGAAACGCTGGCGGAACAATACCAGGACTTAAGTAAAAAGACCAGTGCGCTGCGCAGGTACAATAATCGTCTTCTGGCATCGCTAAAAATATTGGGGGTATTGCTTTTACTGGCCTTGGCCTATATTATCTATATAGAATATTTTCCGCCATTTTTTGGAAGGTGGCCAGAGTTGAGTGAGCGTTATAAAAATTTGCAAGTGAACAACGAATTGCTTGAAAAAGAGCTGGATAGCCTCCAAAGAATAAACAGTCTGCTGGTAGAAGTTTCCCCCTATTACACCGGCGTTTTCTTTGAAGTACAGATCGGTGCTTTTGAAAGTTTTGATTTGGAGAAATATAAGGAAGGCTTAGCTAAACTCAATATTGACTATAGCGGCGAACTGGACCAGTACACCCTAGGGAAATTCCGTAACCTGGAGATTGCCCAGGATTTTGCCAAAGATATCCGCAAGATGGGGATACGAGATGCTTTTATCATAGCCAAAGTAGACGGCAAACGCGTAAGCGTAAAAGAAGCCCAGGCAGAAGCAGAACGGCTAAAGGAAGGGGATGAAGGTTGAGCAGAAGTGATATTATTGATCGTTATCATGTTTGTACTACCAGAAAACGTTAACGGGATAATTTTTAAAATAAGAGTCACTTGAGATCAGTATCATATCTTCAGCAATCGCCTGACTGATAATCAGCCGGTCAAAAGGATCACGGTGCTTACCCTCGTAAGCAAGCTTTTCAACCGTTTCCAAATGATTTACTGTAATCGGTAGGATGCTGACTTGTTTTGAACTTATCTGATCCCGGATATCCTGAAGGCTAGTTGCAAGAGTGAGTTTATTGATACTACGTTTAATGGCAATCGCTTCGGCAATCCGACTCCCACAGGCTAATGATGGTAATAAAAATAGCGTTTTGTGTATCTTCAATAACATCCTTAGCAGCTTGCGCTAGGCGGGGGTCGTCATCCAAAGACCAAATAACAATCTGGGTGTCAAGTAGATAGTTCATTACAAGTCAGGCATATACTCTTCAAAATCATCTAGCGGTTCATTGAAATCTTCCGCCATATACTGGACGACCCCTTTCATACTGCCAAATAGATTACGTTCCTGCTTAGAGGGAGAAACGTGAGCGGGCTCACGGACAGAAGTAACTTTGGCCAACTGTTCATTTTTATTATTGGTAAGAAATAATTTCTCACCCTCTGCCAAAGCACGTTTTATCGCTTCCGCAGTGGCAGGGGGCAATTCTTGTATATTGATCGTTGTCATAGATTAATGATAGCAGAAAACAAGCAGATTTACAAGACAAAATGCTTTGTGTAGGAGCATGAGCGTGTTTTTTAAGTTTGGGAAAATTGGTCAGGATTTCCTAATGTCGCTGAACTAAGTACTAATCAAGAATTAAATTGAACTTCAAAATCATCCCGGCGAGGATGAGCCGAATTAGCGTTTTAAACGCTTTTCTCGCACGCCCTCGCATTGCATGCCGCGTAGAAAACAAGGGCAATAACTTAACCTAAACTAATTTAATTTATCTGATGTACTTAACCGAAAATAAGTGTAAAATACTTTAAGGGAAGGAAATATTAGTTAAAAAAATACCCGACTTGGACCTGGAGGGTTTTGCTAACCCCCTAAAAGACAGGTTTTGAGCTACTCAACCATCTCAACAATCCACTGTTAACTCTGGCATTCACCAGAAGCCCCTCACAAAAGCAAGGGGTGAGGCCCGGTTTTAATGGTAAGTTACACTCGGTATTTATCTAAGTGTTGGAGTTAGAAAACGAGTCCAGGATCCAAGCGGGTAATCCTTAATATTTTTGAAAGAACGTCTTACGCTTTTTTACAATGAAACCGCTAAGAAGGTTCAAAGCTTCTTCATTTTTCTTCAAGTTTCTAATATATATTTTTACGCTAAAATTTATTTTACGAAACTTGGTAATCCTTTATCAAGTGTCAAAATTTAGCTTATCGGATATCGTTTTCTAGGGATTATGGATAAAATCAACGCTTTTTTTATACAACTCATCAACCAAATTGCTTACTGGTTTGGCAATGCTTATGCATCGGTCATCAACTGGTACCAACAAGCTTCCTGGCGGGAGAGGGGAATCGTTGGAGGGAGTGTACTTTTTTTACTGGTTCTTGTGGTATGGGGAATTTCTGCCCTGTTTTCCAGAGATGATTTTAGGGGAACTGAAGAGGTTGATGAAGCTTTTAATGCTTACATCTCTGGTTATACTGCCGGGGTCATATCTTCCGAATCTTCTTTTCGTATCCAATTCACCCGCCCACTGGCAGATTCTACCCAACTGGGCAAAGAGATAGATGAAGATTATTTTTCCTTTAAGCCTGCTATCAAGGGCAAGACCTATTGGCTAGATCAGCGCACCATTGAGTTTATCCCTGACCAAAGCTTAGCCTCTGGACAGCCATACCAAGTAAAGTTTGCGCTGGAAGAACTGATAGATGATGTGCCAGATGAGTTGGAAAGTTTTGAGTACGCGCTGCGCACCATGCAGCAAAACTTTGATCTGCAAATTGACGGCCTTACCTACGAAGACCGGGAGGATTTGGCCAAACCTGTGCTGGTAGGTAAACTCCTCACGGCCGACGTAGCCGAAGCTTCTGCCGTAGAAAGTATGCTTATGGCCGCACAAGGTGACAATCCGCTGGAAATCAATTGGGAGCATGACCGCCAGACCCATCAATTTACCGTCAGAAATATCAGTCGGCTGAGTGGAGAAGCGAGCATCCAACTCATGAGTAATGGCGAACCTATTGCCGTGGATAAAAGCGGTTCTCAGGAAATTTCCATTCCTTCCTTAAGCTCATTTACCTTAATCGGAAATCGTGTGGTAGAAGAACCGGAGCAATATGTTGAGCTTCGCTTTTCCGACCCCTTGCAGGAAAACCAAACCTTAAAAGGGCTTATCCAAATCCGTCAGGCAAATGAAGGGGAAACCCGCCTGGTAATAGATAATAATCTTTTGAAGGTATATCCTGCCGGTGCGATGAGCGGGCCTTCTACAGTGGTGGTCAACGAAGGCATCAAAAACAGCAAAGGCGAGCGTTTGGAGGAAACTACCGAAGTAGATATCCTTTTTGAGCCTATCAAACCAGGAGTCCGTTTTGTCAACAAAGGGGTAATTCTGCCCTCCACCGATGGCATGATGCTTCCTTTTGAAGCCGTAAACCTCCGGGAAATTGATGTGACCATCGTGAAGATATTTAAAGACAACCTGAACCAGTTCTTTCAGGTCAATCAATTTGACGGTGAGCAGGAAATCCGCCGGGTAGCGCGTCCGGTTGCCCAGAAAAAAGTGCCATTGAACGCTTCTGGGGCCACTGACCTCAGCCAATGGAACCGTTTTACCCTGGACTTGACCAAAATCATCAGCGCAGATCCGGGCGCTTTGTACCAGGTGGTTTTGAGCTTTCGTAAAAGTCAGTCGCTCTATGACTGTGGTGCCGATGCTC
This sequence comes from Cytophagales bacterium, assembly GCA_038259985.1. Lineage (GTDB taxonomy): Bacteria > Bacteroidota > Bacteroidia > Cytophagales > Cyclobacteriaceae > Catalinimonas. The sequence goes on along the minus strand of JBBSOG010000110.1, from coordinate 173 downwards.
CCGAACAAGATGAACTAACTGCCTATGACCTTGCCCAAGATTGGGATGATCCCTCCAAAATCTATTGGGATGCCTATAATGAATATTTTTACGCCCCTGATTATGACTGGGAAGAAAGGGACAATCCCTGTTCCTCTTCTTACTACGGCTTCAGGCGCAGTGCTCAGACCAAC
>JBBSOG010000109.1:0-13933 GCA_038259985.1 Cytophagales bacterium | reverse complement strand
TATAAAAAAGTCGGATACAATCCACCCTGGATTGGGTATTTTGTAACCTTGGATGGACAAGCGATGGTGGGTTGCGGCGGGTATAAGGGAAAACCTAAGAATGGCAAAATCGAAATTGCCTACGGTACTTTTAAAAAATTTGAAGGACGGAGAGTAGGTACTGAGATTTGCAGGCAATTGGTTTTGTTATCATTACAAACTGACCCTTCCGTCACTATAACTGCAAGGACTTTTTTGGAAAATAATGCTTCGACACAAATATTGAAACGCAATGGATTTGCATGTAAAGGAATAGTCTATGATGAAGAGGACGGGGATGTGTGGGAATGGGAATTAAAAAAGTACAGCATCTGATGTAGGATTTGTGCCATGTAGACTTTAGAGTGAGTTGAAAATTAGATTCAGAAAAGTGACATAATTGGTAATCACTAAAGTAGATAAATAGCGTCAGCATTAAAATGATATTTTATATTAGTAAAGACATATTATATCACGAAAATGCGGCGTTGAATGTTGAAGAAGTCACATAAATTTATCAAGATACATTGCTTCATCCTGTTAAATTGGGACTAAGCCAAAAAAATATAAGGTTTTATAATTCCTATCGCGCCACAATACAAAGACATTATTATTTTTTTGCCATCTTCCTAAGTTTTTATGTAGTCCAACGACTTATAGGTAAAAGCTAAATCTTTTGAAGGCAGAGTTCATTGACCAGATTACTTCGCACGAACGGATTATCCATAAGGTATGCCGGATGTATTGCCATAGTAGCGAAGACCGCCAGGACTTGTTTCAGGATATCGTACTACAGTTGTGGAAGGCCTTTCCTAAGTTCAGGAAGGAGTCAAAAATTTCAACCTGGATCTATCGCATCGCCCTGAACACGGCGATTACCCGGCTAAGAAAAGAAACTAAAAAGCCACCCACTCAGGACATTGACCACGATATACTGCAAATACCTACGCCGGGTTTATTACTGAAAGAAGAGCAATTTAATAGCATGATGCAGGCAGTAGACAGGCTCACGAAAGTGGAAAAAGCCATCACTCTTTTGTACCTGGAAGAGCATAGTTATCAAGAAATCGCCCAGGTGATGGGGATATCCGAATCCAATGTGGGATACAAAATCAACCGGATTAAGCATAAGCTAAGAAACACTATACAAAAAAATCACGATGGAGCTTGATGACCTAAAAAACGCGTGGCAAGATTATCTTACTCAAGAGAAAGAGACTTCACAGCCCATATCAGAACATTTAAATAAAAAAAACATGAATGTAGCAGACACCTTATCCAAATTGAGTAGCACTACCATCTACTGGTGGAAATTTACCAGAAACGTAATCATTCTTTTGTTCGCTTGCCTAATGCTCAATGTTTTACTCTTTTTCATTTTCCCGGAAAGGTTTCAAAACCTTGAAAATGCGCTTCCGGTTTTTGGCATGGTGGCCTTCTACGGACTCGTCACCTTATGGGCTTATTATGAACAGGTAAAAATATTTGATATTGCTGATGCCGTAAATATCAAAGCGGCTTTGAAGAATACCAAGGAACGTTTTAAAAGATGGTATCTGCTTACCACATTGATCTATGTCATTGTCTTCCCATTGATTTATTATGTAGTGGTAAAGGTAGTATTGCAGCTCTTTCACATTGAGCTCTCCTTACTAATAGAGGTGGGCATCAGTGGCGCTTTGTCAATAATCTCTCTACTGGCCAACCACCTTTATTATAAAAGCACTTACTTTAAGTGGCTGCATTCTTTGCAACAAAGTTTGGAGGAACTTGATACGCGATAAATTCGTAAATTACCCACATGGACTGGCGAGCTAAAATCATATAGGATAAAAATGTACTGTTGGGGAAATCCACCATTAAGGATACCCGCATTTCAGTAGAATTTATTTTGGAACGACTGGCTGATGGTTGGTCGAAAAAAAATCCTTACATCATATCCCCATCTTAGCAGAGAAGATATACAGGCAGTAGTTTCGTTTATACTAAGTGAAAAAAGTGTTATTTTAAGAAAAATTCTTTATGAGTGAAAAGGTCAAATATTGGACCGAGTTATCCGAGTATGATTATGAAACGGCAGAAGCGATGCTTCAAACCAAAAGATTTTTATACGTAGGATTTATGTGTCATCAAGCGATTGAAAAAATATTAAAAGCTTATTTTACACATCAAATCGCTGATACACCACCCTTCACACACGGTTTGTTATACCTTGCCGGAAAATGTAACCTTAAGGATAAGTTAAGTGAAGAACAATTGGATTTTCTTGATTTGCTTGAACCACTAAATATTGAGGCAAGATATCCTTCTCATAAAGAAAGGTTGATGAAAAGCTTAGATAAAACAAAGTGTAGTGAGATACTGAAAAAAACCAAACAATTGCAAGAATGGATAAAACAGAAATTGTGAATAAAATCAGTTTATACAAGCAGTTGCTGCAAGAAAGATTTGATCATTCGTCCATCTACATTGACCAGGTTTTTATATTTGGTTCTTATGCCAGGGGCACCGAGCGGGAAGACAGCGATATAGATGTAGCAGTTGTGGTGCATGAAATGGATGAAGACTATTTTGCGGTCACCCCTTTATTGTGGAAATTAAGGAGGAAAGTGGATGAAAGAATAGAGCCTTTTCTGTTTGAAAAGGGAAAAGATGAGAGCGGGTTTTTACAAGAAATAATCAAAACGGGAATAGAAATACATTAATCTCTAAACAGCAAACACGATAGTAACCACATGAAATATTTGGAACATCCAAATCATATTTTACCCAAAAAAATCATCCAAAAAATCAGAAGCGAAGCCAATAAGGCGGAGCAGTCGAAGCAGCTTACCAGTGATCAGTTACAACTGATTTACCAGCAACAATGGCTAAGGCTATTTATACCCAAGCGTTATGATGGACTGGAAATGGCGCTGCCCGAGGCTTTGCAAATCCTGGAAGCCCTGGCGTATGCGGAGGGTAATGTAGGCTGGGTAGTGAACCTTTGTGCCGGAGCCAATCTTTTTTCTGCTTATATTCAACCTTCCCTGAGTGAGCGCATCTTCACTGACCCTAAAGCCTGCATCGCGGGGAGTGGTGCCCTTTCCGGCATTGCCAAGCAGGAAAAAGGAGGCTTTGAGGTGAGTGGAAATTGGAAGTACGGCAGCGGTTCCAATATCGCTACGGCTTTTACGGCCAACTGTCGGCTAAAAACCAACGGCCTGTCCGATGCTCCTGAGTTTTATTCTTTTATATTCTTTCCTGAAGAAGTGCATGTCAAAGACACTTGGCGGTCGTATGGCTTGCAAGCCAATGCCAGCCATGATTTTGAGATTGCCCACGCGCATGTGCCGGAAGAAAGGATTTTCAACTTACTGAAACCATCTCCTTACGAAAAAGGGCCGCTTTACCGCTTCCCTTTCATGCAGTTTGCCGAACTGACTACCTGCCTGCAACTCACAGGTATGGCTTGTCATTTTTTAGATGAAGTAATTGCGCTGCTGGCCCATAAAAAAGGGATGCAGGGCGAAGCACTCAAAGACAATCACAAAGTGCAGGATACAGTAGCGCAAGCAGAAGCCCAACTAGAGTCAGCACGGGCGTGGATTTATTCTTTGGTGCAGAAAGCCTGGGAATATTGCGAAGGAGGGCAAACTATTCCTGAAGAACTGCTCAGAAAGATCAGCCTCTCCACCAAACATGCGGCGCAAGCCGCCAGAGAATCAGCAGAGATGCTCTATCCTCTGGCCGGCATGACCGTGCTAAATCCGGAAACAGCGCTTAATCGTTGCTGGCGTGACCTGCACACCGCCTCGCAGCATGTACTGCTTTCTCCGCTAGGTTTTGTAGGGTTGGGAACGCTGTAAAGAAAGCATGGTTACGCTTTTTATTCACGCGCTTCTATTCCAGCACCAGATTTCTGTCTTTAGGATATTCCACGCTATAGCGCAGGGTTTTCGTCTCGGAGGATTTGCCGGATAGATCTATTTCCCAGCGCACGATGCCGGTGGTTTCATTGAGCTTGCCCCCGCTGAGTTCTTCGGCTTCTACGTCTATATCGCTGAGGCGGGAAATGGGCACTTGGTCATATACCAGGAGATGGATGTTCTGCGACTTGTTGTTCTTCGCGGTGAGCTGCCAGCCCCGGCTTTCTACTTGTTTGGAACCGATAAAGCGTTTTTTGGTGTAATCCTGCACTTTTGTGCGGTCTACTGTCACATTTCTGTCCCTGCCCAGGGAGACATCCAGCGTATCTTGGACAAAGCGTACATTCAGCAGGGATTTGCCCACATAGGTGTTCTCAAAGAAAAGGTTTACCTCTCCTTCCAGCAAGTTGTACTGTTCCCAATCGGTAATGCGGGCGATGAGGAAAGCATCTTTGTCCAGCTTGGGCACACACTGGTATTCATAAGCAGCCGGAATCTCCAGCTTCGCCAGGTCTACCGTATAGCTTTGTCCATCGGAGTTGACGGTATACGGAATATCCACGCTAAACTCTACGCTGGTCTGGTTCTCCACTTGGGTAGTGGGTACAGGAAGTGCGTCTGCTTCCTGTTTGGAGCTACTCATACCTCTGATTCGGATTTCTTTAGATTCTTCTCCATATCCTACCACCACTTCATTAAGTTGCTGGACATCAGACTGAAGAATAATATTCATGGTTTCGCTGGCAATAGGTACCTCCTGGCTTGCAAAGCCAATGAAAGAATACACTAAAGTCCTTGCACCCTGCGGGATGGATATACTGTATTCTCCGTTTATATCTGTGACTGTTCCTACCGAAGTGCCTTTGACTACCACATTGACGCCGGGGATAGGGTCACCCATCTCCGCACTATTTATCCGGCCACTCACTTGCCGCACATTGGGATTGGCGCGACCGTAAATAGACTGCAAATTCTGAGGGTAAACCGTGTTAAAGTCCAGGTACCAGGGGCTTAGCTCGGGCATCTCCCCGCTGGCATTAGGGTTAGCATTGGAGAAAGCCAGCTTTACATCCTTCCATTCTTCTCCAGTATTTTGTTGCAGGCGGGCTTTATACATCAGTTCCACTGGACTTTGCACATCTTTGGCTCGTAGATCATAAGCCGGAAACCAACTGGCATTGGACACCATGTAGGAGCAAAGCAGATTAACCGACTGTGCCCTTTTGCTTTCTACGGCAATCACAATTTCACCCCGGGTAGATTGGCTATCATTCCACTGAGCGAATTGTCTTCTCAAATTATTGAGCCCCTCCTGAAGGGCTTGTATCCGGCGGTTGATCGCTAGTTTTTCCAGGCGAATGGCCTTCATCCGGCTTTGGTAGTAGTCGCTGATCTCTTTGAGGTTGGTCAGGGAAAGCCCGTTTTGTGTACCGGCAATGTCATTGTTCTCTTTCAAGAACAGCAATTCTTCATCCAATGCTTCCAACGTAGCCTGCGCTACATTGATGCTGTCTTGTACTGTCTTTACACTATCTTGTAAGGCGCTTTTCTCCTTCGTTCCCAGGTAATCCAGCCGGTGGTTGACCGATAGCACTATCAGTTCATTTTTGGATTTGACCTGTATACTCTGCGGATTGATATATGGAGAAAGTTCCTTGAGGACAATCACCGATTTTCCTGATGGCAAACTGGCTGTTGCACTCCGGTTGAGTTGTGCTCCCTGCAAAAAGACTTTTACAGAATCCAGATGCGAACTGATTTTCTTTTCCGCAACCTCCTGGGCAGCTAAGTTGCCAAGGCAACCTAAACCCAGCATCCATACTAAGAGTAACTTCTTCATATTTTTATCTTATTAGTTTTATTAGAATCAAAAAACTAAAACTTATTGTCAAATTAAAGATTTGCTTTCAAGAATCTTCAATATGTAGTCTGCAATCTTTAATTTCACCCCATGAATACGCGTACATTTTTTCCGGCAGAGTGGCATCCACAAAGTGCGGTGCAACTTACTTGGCCCCATGTCCATTCCGACTGGCAAGCTACACTTGCGGAAGTCACTGCCTGCTATGTAGAGATTGCCCAAGCTATTGCCGAACGGCAGCCACTCATCATCATCTGCCATGATGTAGATGCCGTCAAAGCGGAATTGCATCGCTGTAATTTACAAAATATCCGCTTACATGCCCTACCTACCAACGACACCTGGGCCAGGGACCACGGGGGCATTACTTTGATAGAAGATGGCAAACCCGTAGTGCTTAATTTCCGGTTCAACGGCTGGGGATTGAAGTTTGCCGCTAACCACGACAACTTGCTTACTCGCCGTATGTACCGGGATGGCCTGTTTGGCTCATCGGTACACTACCGCAATTGCCAGCATATGGTGTTGGAAGGTGGCGCACTGGAATCTGACGGAGAAGGTACGCTGCTCACTACGGTAGACTGCCTGATGGCACCCAACCGAAATGATCATCTCAACAAAGAGGAAATAGAAGCCGAACTTAAAGAGATATTTCATCTCAAGCGGGTACTCTGGTTGCACCACGGCTATCTGGAGGGTGACGATACCGACAGCCATGTAGATACACTTGCTCGCTTCTGCGACCCCCAGACCATCGCCTACGTACAGTGCAATGATCATGATGACCCGCACTTTGATGCGCTACAAAAGATGGAACAGGAACTCCTGAACTTCAAAACGCTGGAAGGTAAACCTTACCGGCTGATTGCTCTGCCGATGGCGGATATCGCGTTGGATGAAGAGGGGCACCGGCTACCCGCTACTTATGCAAACTTTCTGATTATAAATGGGGCAGTATTGTTGCCTTTTTATGCTAATGAGGCTAAAAATCAACAGGCTAAAGAGGCTTTGCAAGAAGCATTTCCCCGGCACGAAATTATCGGGATTAACTGCGAACCATTAATTCAGCAACACGGTTCTTTGCATTGCATTACGATGCAGTACCCGGAAGGGATGATAGATAATGATCAATGAATGATGATGAATAATACTTAATCAACCATCACTTGCAGAGGAGTGGACTTGGGTTCGGGAATAGCTTCATTGTCTTCCTTCATGGTTTCCAAGTGCATTTTTATGGCTTCCTTGATAAGCCCGCTTACTTCTTCCTGACTTTCTGCTACCGCCACACAACCCGGCAGGTCTAGGCGACCCCATCTGGCACATATGCACCATAGCTATCGTTTTCTTTTTCAATAATGACCAAGTATTGTTTCATGGAAGATCAATTTGTGCTTGCTTGTAAATACTTTTGAGTGTGCCCGTCGACATATCCAGAGAAGCCTTTCCAGCTATAGTTACCGAATATTGATAGGCTATTAAAATTACGATTTTCAACGAACCTTTCATGTCGCGCTAAGGTTTTTTCAACCAATGACCAATGACCAATGACCAATGACCAATGACCAATGACCAATGACCAATGACCAATGACCAATGACCAATGACCAATGACCAATGAATAAATCCATCAAAGTAGGACTCGTACAGCAATCTAACCAGAGGGACGTAGAAGCCAACGTTAATAAACTGATCCGGAATATTGAAGCCTGTGCAGCGAAAGGTGCGCAACTGATCGTATTGCAGGAGTTGCATAACAGCCTGTACTTCTGCCAGACGGAAGAGACGGATGTGTTTGAACTGGCCGAGCCTATTCCCGGCCCTTCTACCGAACGTTTCGGGGCGGTAGCCCGGGAACTCGGCATCGTGCTGGTGACATCTCTCTTTGAGAAAAGAGCACCCGGCATTTATCACAACACTGCCGTGGTATTTGAGAAGGATGGCTCCATAGCAGGTAAGTACCGCAAGATGCATATTCCCGATGATCCGGCTTATTACGAGAAGTTTTACTTCACCCCCGGTGACCTGGGTTTTCAGCCTATCCAAACATCGGTGGGTAAGCTAGGCGTGTTGGTTTGTTGGGACCAGTGGTATCCTGAAGCCGCACGGCTTATGGCGATGGCTGGGGCTGATGTATTGATTTATCCCACCGCAATCGGTTGGGAGTCTACTGACCCGGAAGATGAAAAGCAGCGGCAAAAAGACGCCTGGGTGATCTCCCAGCGCGGACATGCGGTAGCCAACGGCTTGCCGGTCATCTCCGTCAACCGTATTGGACACGAGGCTGATCCCTCGGGACATACCAACGGCATTCAGTTCTGGGGCAATAGTTTTGTGGCTGGTCCGCAGGGCGAGTTTCTGGTGCAGGCTGGCAATCAGGCAGAAGAAAATTTAGTGATAGAAGTAGACCTAAGTCGTTCGGAAGATGTACGCCGCATCTGGCCCTTCTTCCGCGACCGCCGTATAGACGCCTTTGCTGGCCTCACCCAAAGGTTTCTGGATTAGAAGCTCTTCAAAATACTTACAGATCAAGCGATCCGGGCTCATAAAGTCCGGTTTTTTTCCATTTTACTTTCTCTGTTTTATTTGTACTTTCAACTGCTTTGATTATACTCTTTTGCATTTAGAGGTATAACTGCATGAATTTATGCTAAAAGCTAATATGACAGCCTAATAAAAAAGTTTTAGCCCTGGGATAACTATCAAAATCTACTCCCAAAGCATTCACATTCTGCCCAAAATAACTGACCTCAGGATCATATCCCTGATAAGAAGTAAGGGTGAAAAGATTTTGAGCACTCATGTATAACTTTGCACTTATTGCTTGATACAAAAGAGGCAAATGATAACTTATGGTAATGTCACGCAAACGCAGGAATGATGCATTTTCTACTACATAAGTACTTAATTCAGAAGTATTTAAATATGCAGGGATAGTACTATCCGGCCTTTCAGGAGACCAGCGGTTCAGCATAAGTTTATATTGATTTCTACCGCTATAACCAGATTGCTGGTAATACTTTTGATAATTTAGTATTTCATTCCCTACACTTGCATAAAGAAAGGCTTCTAATGACCACCGTCTATAACCTACATACTGACGTAAAGAAGATTGCCAAATGGGCTGTGCATGACCGAGAACCGTTTCGTCTAAATACTTAAGACCTCCCGGACGTGCATTTATCTGTCCGGAAGATTCAACCTCATCTTCATTATCAAATAACCCATTTGTTAAATATCCATAGAAAGAAGAAACTGCTTCTCTTTCAATGGTTACAAATGAAATTCTAGGCAGTCCAGTTGTAGTGATACGCCATCTAATATCCTCTGGAAGCTTCAATACCTGGTTTTGATTTGTGGATAAGCCCAGCTTACTTTTCCATGCCCAGTTTTCATTACCATAATTTACATTTAATGAAAATTCAAACCCTTTATTTAATACTCCCATTGTATTGATATAAGTACCTGCGTAACCCGCAGAAGTCAGATTAGTAGTAAATAAATTGTCTAGCTTTTTCTCATAAGCATCCAGTGAGAAATACACCTGCTTATTTAATAAACTTATGTCAATACCAACATTCCATTGCCGATTCTTTTCAGTATTGATTATCCAGCCACTTCTCGTTGAATAGGTAGGGTAAATTTTCTTCAATTCTCCAAAGCTAGCCCTTAATGTATAGGCTGTCTGATCGCTCCATTTCTGCATAAAAGGTTCATGATGCAGGTGCCATGCAACAGCCAATGCAGGTGAGATTACTTTATTTTTGCTTCCCCAATTTTCATAATTCTCATAGCGACCTGTTAACATGAGCGCGTATCGTTGATCAAATGAATAAGAAAAATTCATCCAAACAGGTGAGGTATAAACGTCTGTCACTCTACTTTCATAGATACTATTGATACGATCCTCTACTAGATTATATGTAGTGTTATTTATTTCACTTTTTTCCTTCTGATAGGCATAGCCTACTAATGCCTGCACATCATGTTTTGTAAAAGAGCGATGGTAAGAAAGTGTGGGTTCAATTAAATAGGTACTGTGCTTATAATCATACTCTCTTGACCATCTTTCATAATCCTTTTCAGGCAGATAATTATATTCCCCCTTACTTATATTTCTGCTTAAGTTTACTCTTACATACAAGGAATCTATTATTTCATAGGCTAATGATATTTTTCCAAAGGTTAAAGAAGATTCATACTGCTTATTTATCCTATCTACTAATTCCATGGGATTTGCATCAAAGCTGTAAGCAACCGGGCCATTGATGCCATAATTTCCCACTGAATCTTTTACAGGAACCGTTGGTGAAAAGGATAGCAAATTATCAATAACATCGTCAGGTGTTATCATTGATATGCTGTGCGAAAAATTAATTTGAGGGCTAACAGAAATTTTCGGTGTAATAAAATGAGTTAGTTTCCCCAGAACAGATTGTCGCTTAAAGCCAGAGTTTTTTACAATGCCATCTTGATCAAGAAAACTACCAGATAGATAGTATTGTGTGTTTTTTGTCCCTCCACTTACTGATAAATAATTTTGCCAGACAGGGGTAGTTGTAAAAATTTCTTTTTGCCAATTGGTACCTTTACCAAGTGCTCTTATTTGGTTTTCACTAAATACCACAGAATCCCTTTCTTGAAAAATTTCATTAACATAGTAAGCATACTCCTCTGCATTCATCAAAGGAAGAAACTTGCTGGCTTGCTGAAAGCCTAGCTTCGTATGAAAATTAATGCTGAGTTTATCCCCTTCACCCTTCTTTGTATTGATAAGTAGTACCCCATTAAACCCCCGCATGCCATAACGTGCGGCACCAGCATCTTTAATCACTTCTATAGAAGCTATATCATAGGGATTGAGAAGGCTTAACGGACCTATTTGTGCTTCTTCAATAAAGGACTCATTATTATACAAAGGCAGACCATCCAAAATGATGAGTGGCTGGTTATTATTCATAGAGGAATTATACCCTCTAATCCAAATAGAACTCACGCCTCCCGGCTGCGCTGAAGTTTGCATAGACCATATCCCTGTAGCTTGTCCCTGTAAAGCATGACCTACAGGCATTACAGATAATGATTGTAAATCAGTACCAGCAATTGTTTCAGTGGCTGTCAACTCATGAAATATAGGAGAAAGACTCAGTGATAAATTAGTAGAGTCTGAATTTACAGATTGCATACTATCTACTTGTGCCCAGCTACTATTAATCAAAAGGAAGAAACTACAAAACAGTAAAATTGAACTTCTAACAATAAGGCTTTTTCGCAGTGCCCGAACAGTGACATTTTTCATTCAGATAGATGTAAGCTGATACTCAATAAGCTATTTGCTGATCATCAACTAGGCTTATCAATTTGATTCCAAAGAGGTAGAAAAATGTGCTGATTTTCAACGAGGCAAAGCATAATTCCTTACAGTGTTACCTTTTTGTTTAAAGAACATAAAGTTGTATTGTCATTTTACTTTAAAAAAGAGAATAAGCAGGATGTATAGGTGAGTGTATTTGTTTGATGAAGGGCCTAAAGGTATTCATATAGCTAGCTTCATGAAATAAATAGACCGTCAAATGCTGCATTGCCTGTAAACTTTAACTGAAGTATATTGACAGCAAGTTGTGCTAGCTCTATATTTATCCCACCATTTCTATCATGAAAGTTTTAGCAAATAACCTTTTAGTATAATAATGGTTGAAAACCGCTTATGCCATAATATTGATCACTGCGAAAACATCATCAAAAATTTCAATGCATTATGTTTGCCAAATTACCTGATGCCACAAAGTTTTATTCAATAGCTCATAGCAGAAACATTTCCATTACTTCAAACCTACACACTACTCCCTTGAAAATTCCGAACACCATTTCCGCCCTTCTTAAAGTTATCTTTAGCCTGTATTGTGTTTTCCTCCTGCTCAGCTGTAGCCCCCAAGAGGAGTATTGTGAAGCGGTAGATAGCAGTGAAGCGATGAAGATCAGCGATTCACTCGCCGTTGCCTTGGACTGGCCCGACGAACTAAAGATGACCTACTTTGCCGGCCCTGACGTTACGCCCAGCCCCGCCTGTCTGGCCGTAGCACCCAGCGGTGAAGTCTTTGCCGGAGTGGATATGATGGGCTCGCTGGGAAAAGAACCGGACAAGGGCGCGATCATCAAACTGGTGGATTGTAACCATGACGGCGTGGCTGATAGCCAGACCGAATTTGCTAAGGTGGATAACCCCCGGGGCATCATTCCCCTGGGTGATCAGGTCTTTGTCTTGCATACTACCTTCTCAGAAGAAAGCGGCATAGCCAGTGGCATGGACCTGGTGGTTTTTGAAGATACTGATCATGATGGTGTGGCTGATGGCCCTTCTAAACCGCTTATCCAAAACATCAGTTCTCCTAAATTTTTGCAAGACCGTGGTACTGATCATGCTACTAACGGTATACGCATGGGGATTGACGGCTGGATATACATTGCCGTGGGCGACTTTGGTTTTCATGATGCAGTAGACCGTTCAGGAAAGAAAATGACTATGCTGGGCGGTGGCATTGTGAGGGTGCGTCCCGATGGTAATGAGATGGAAATCTATACGCACGGCATGCGCAATATTTATGATGTGGCGATTGACCCCTACATGAATATTTTTGCCCGGGGCAATACCAATGATGGCGGAGGCTGGAATATCCGCTTTTCTCACCAGATTCAATCCGGCGAATACGGCTACCCTGTATTGTTTAAGCATTTTACCGAGGAAATCATCCCTGCACTGGTAGATGTAGGCGGTGGTTCAGGAACTGGTTCCTTATTTATGGATGATCCCCACTGGCCAGAGAAATACAATCAGGTGCCAATGATGGCCGATTGGGGTAGAAACCAACTGTATATCCATCGGGTTACTGCGGATGGCGTCAGCTTTACGCAAGAACAGGAAGAGTTTATCAAGCTGCCCCAGATCACCGATCTGGATATAGATGGTTCAGGCCAGCTTTTCCTTTCTGCCTGGGATGGAGCTGGTTACAAAGGCGATTCCAGCAAAGGCTTTATTGTGCGTACTGTTCCCCAAGACTGGGAATACACACCTTTTCCAAACCTTAAAGAAGCGTCTGTTGACGAATTAGCATCCCTCTTGAAGTCAGAGAGTGCCGTATCCCGTCTGCATGCCCAGCAGGAAATGCTTAGCCGTTCGGAAGAATATGCTTCTGAAGCAGCTTGGAACATTGCCGCTGACCAAAGCTTGCCGCTTTATGCCCGGGTAGCAGGCATCTTTACTTATGCTCAGGCTAGTAAAGAAAATGGTATTGATAAGCTGGTCCAACTCACTTCGGACAAGGAGGTAAAGGAGTTCGCCCTTCGTGCCCTCACTGATCGTAAAGCATTTCTTGAAGATGTACCGCTTGAGCCTTTTGTGCAGAGCCTCAAAGATCCATCTGAACGGGTACAGGCCGCCGCTATCGTTGGGTTGGGACGGTTAGGGCGTAAAGAAGCTGCCCGGGCACTACTGGAAATTCCTGTTCCTGACTCTTTTGTTGCCCCGGCAAAAAATACGGAAGGGCCACATGCTACGCCCAATGCTGCTATCATTCCTGCGCACCTTGCCGTACGTTCATTGGTAGCATTGGATGCGGTTGAAGCCTGTGTAGAAGCCATTGGCACTGAGCATCATACGCTTGCCCTGTGGGCATTGCGCTATATGCATGACCCGAAAGCGGTGGAAGGATTGGTGGCCGCTTACGAAGCGTCGGGTAATACCAGCTTGAATAAAGAGATACTTACTTCTAACGCATCTGATAATGGCCAGTTGAAAAAAGAAATCCTCACCACTTTATCCCGTCTATACCAAGAAGAAGCCCCTTATGATGGTTCCTGGTGGTGGAGTACCCGCCCTGATACGCATGGCCCTTACTACAAAGCGATCACCTGGGAATCATCTCCCGTGATCAAGGACTTACTGGCACGGGAAAGAAATAAAACGAATGCCCAAGGGAAGGAATTTTTCGCAGACCTCAATGGCAAGCATCGGATGGGCATCGCTGAGTTTGGTGGTGAAGAAGTTTTAGCAGCTAAAGAAGAGGTGAAAGTTGACCTGAGTAAAATCACCAATGAGAAAGGGCAGATTGGTAAAAACTCTATTGAGGATGTGATGTTGGCTTTAGAT
>JBBSOG010000108.1:0-13953 GCA_038259985.1 Cytophagales bacterium | reverse complement strand
CGGTCTTCTTTGCCATCTACCAGCCGGTTGACCATATGAAAAACCAGTTTCTCATGCGCTTTGATAAGCGCACGAAAAGCTAGTTGATCTCCTTCCAATACTTTTTTGACTAATGCCCGGTCATCCTTCATTGGCCTGTTAGACAGTAGTGTTTGACTAATGTTGCAAATTATTTTTCAAATGCCTGCAACATATTAGTAACAAGGCGGTCTAACGGGACATAAACAATAAAAACACAGTAAATTATGGAATACATTGGACCCGCCATCGTAATTGGAACTATCTTTTTTGGCATTGTCATGATCATCAAATCTATTAGCGAGCATTTTCTGAGGCGCAAGATGATCGATAATAACCAACTGGATGAAAGAACCGTCCAGGCACTCAAGCTGGAAACTAATCCTCATACTTCCCTAAAATGGGGCATGGTAGCCTTATTCGGAGGCATTGGCTTGATAATATTGGAATTCATACCACATGAATATAATTCGCCTTTACCGTTTGGGCTTGAAGCCGTGATGATTTCACTAGGATTTTTGTTTTATTACTTCTTGGTAAAAAAGCAATCCGTTTGAACTTAGATTTGGAAACAGAGGGCTGGAGATTGGAATAAAAACCGGTCTTCAGCCTTCAGTTTCCGCTTCACGATTTTGGTGGTCACCCTTAATTGGACATCCAACTTTTAATCCGCTCCTTATAATTTCTGCTGACTTTAAGGATGGTTCCGTTATCAAGCGTTACCTCAAATTCGTGCTGGCCATTGGTGTTAACTTCCTGCACATAGGCTAGGTTGACAATGCTGGATTTATGAATTCTCGCGAATTGATCATCGGGCAAATTCTTTTCCATATTCTTCATGCTATCGCGGAGCAAAAAATAACGTTCTGGTGTATGCACTTTGATATAGTAGTCGTATGCTTCTACCCAAAGTATTTTAGCATAAGGAAGCAAGTGCACCCGCCCCTCGGCTTTCACCGCCAGCCGGGATTTTAAGTGGTTGGCGGAAACGCTAGGAATCAAGCTTCCTTCTTTATTACCGACGGATTGTTGTTTTAAAAGAAGGTCTAACCGTAGATGCTGCTTTTCCAATAACTGTTGATTGATACGTACTTTGGCAAAATTCAGTGCTTTATAAAAACGTTCGTCAGTGAAAGGTTTGAGCAGATAATCAACGGCATGGACTTCAAATGCCTGAAGGGTATACTCATCGTAGGCGGTAATAAAAATTACTTCTAGGCGATATTGGGAGGGTAGGCTGTTAAGTACCTCAAAACCATTCACCTGTGGCATTTGAATATCAAGTAGCAGTAAGTCAGGTTTTTTTTCCTCTAGCACTTCCAGGGCTTGCAGCCCGTTAGCGCATAGCGCAACTATTTCTACTTCAGGATCTTGCCGCAGCAATTGGGCTACCCCTTCCCGGGCTTCCGGCTCATCATCCACGATAATACATTTGATTTTGCCCATTTCTTTCGGTTTAACCCTAAGTAGTCAATAATCCCAGGAAACGGGTAAGAAATACGTTTCTATAAGTTTGGCAGTGGGAGGATAATGGTGAAGATAGTTTAGCATCTCGTTCACATCTTTGTCAAATTCCAGGTAATAATCCCGATCCAGTTTTTCCAGCTTTTTCAGGGCAAGTTGGGCTTTTTTGCATACATAATCAGCAAATTTATCCGCCCGCTGCTGGTTTTTATTGAGTATCGCAAACTGCTTGCGAAAAGGCAGGTTTACCAACAGCACCAAAAGCTGGACCTCTCCGTACTTGTCTTTAGTAATTTTCACATGACGTGATATGGAGCCGCTAATATCCCTCAACACCATCATCACCAGCCCTGGGGTATGCGACCAATAATGAAAATCCTCACTGGAAAAAACCGAAATAGCCCCTTCCATGATCTCATTCCGTTTGGCCTCCATATCCACCTCATCTTCCAACAATTC
The DNA here is from genome assembly GCA_038259985.1 of Cytophagales bacterium. GTDB lineage: Bacteria > Bacteroidota > Bacteroidia > Cytophagales > Cyclobacteriaceae > Catalinimonas. The sequence goes on along the minus strand of JBBSOG010000108.1, from coordinate 12,012 downwards.
GAACTGCAACTTCTTAATCAGCATAGGTTCTTTGGCAATCAGGCGAATCAATAGTTTATCTTTTTCCTTCACCGGCATGTGAAGAATCGCCGCTTTGAGTTCATCAGCTATTTTTTTGGACATAAGAAAAAAGTTGGTTAGGGTGCTTGGTGCTAAGGGTTACAGTTTTGGATACAAAATAAAAAAAACTCCTGACCCAAAGCCCAGGAGTTCCTAATAAATCATTGTTCTATTTCAGTTCCTTCCGAATTCACGGAAAGCAAAACGCTTTTCAGGGGCTTCTTCCCGGTAAGCTACCGCCTTCTTCACATCCGGATGATCTCCCAGATAGCTGTCTACGGCTTTTTCCAGTTGATCTTCAGCGTTGGCTTTCATCTTCTTCTTGTCTACGTATAATTTGTCTATAACCTTTTCCGCATCAAAAAATTCAATACTGTTAAAAGGATAATCCTGGCTTTCTATCGGCTTATTGGATAAAAATTCTTTATAGTCCATAATGTTCAAAGTTTAAAAAGTGTATGCTTGTTCAACAAGCCGTTGTCAACAGATGTTTTGCAATTACCAACTATTTTAGGCTATACTCCGCTGATTCAAAGGTTTTTCCCGGCCAATCATCGGTTCGGAAGGGAAGTGCAGGTAAGCCTGCCTCATTGTACAAATTGATATCATCAGGGTTATCTGCCCAGGCATAGCGTACCGCTACCGGGTTGATTATACCTTCATGATAGACTACAAGCGTGCTGTCGTTGAGCAGGTAAGCTTTGGCCCGGACAAACTGCCGGTCTTCCCGGGCGATAGAAAATCCCCTGATATATCCATAAGCATCATCCACTTTGAGGGGAGAACCGTTGGTCTTGAAAGTGATTACGATCTGGTTGCCTTCAATGTCCATAGAGTCAAACACCGGCCCGCTATGAATAATATCTTCGCTGTAAATCACTGAACGGGCGGTCAATGCGAGCCGTCGGCCTACTTCTTTTTTGTTGGCGGGATGAACATTCTCGGCTTCTCCTAGGTCAATAGCAGTCGCCATTCCGGTATTCGGCAGGGATAAAGTCATTGCCTGGGCTTCTCTCAATTCTGCCCATGCGCTGGGAACCGGTTCTTTGCTGGGCGGCATATAATTGGCTAACTGCACAAATAAAAAGGGAAGTTGAGGTTGTAGCCAGCGCCTACGCCAGTCGCGGATCATCGTCGGAAAGAGCTGGCGGTATTCATAAGCGCGGTTGGCGTTGCTTTCCCCTTGGTACCAAATAATGCCTTTGAGGGCAAAAGGAATGAGCGGGGCGATCATACCATTATACTGCATCATGGGGGTGGAACCGCTAAATACCGCAATAGGGGGTGCGGGTAAATCTTCCCAACTCACGCCTTTACGATAACGCCAAGTTCCACTCATCTCTATTTTTTGTTGGCGGTCAGTGATATAAAAATCTTCTTCATGACCCCAGATGCCCCCTTGGTAGCCGGAGTCAAATACCCGGATGGTAATATTATTTTCTCGGGCAGTAAGTATTGATCGGGGAATTTGGTACACCCGGCCCTTACCAAACTGGCCCCGGCCGATTTCTTTTCCATTGACCCATACAATATCATGATCGTCTACCCGGGGCAGGTGGAGGTATAAATCTTTGTTACTCATGGCCTCGGGTACAAAAAACGTTTTGCGAAACCAAAGTGCCCCGTCGTACTGGGGAAGTCCCGAAAACTCCCAGATCGCAGGTAGCTTCATGGATTCCCAACGCGTATCGTCATAGTCTTTGCGATACCATTTTTCAGTAATCCCTCTATCTTTATCTTCTGACTGGCTAACCCAGCGTTCCAAGTTAGTTGTGTACATCTGTTCCAGTTCGTCCGCCGACTGGCTGTATTTGCTTAACGCTCCCAGGGTGCGCTTATAGCGGGGCAGACTGTCCAGTACTTCGGCGCTCATCCAGGCTTCTACGGCGGTACCACCCCAGTAGCTCCCGATGAGGCCGATGGGAACATCTATTTGCAGTTGTAAGTTTTTGGCGAAGTAGTAGGCGATGGCGGAAAAATTCAAGACGGCTGCACTATCGGCAACCTGCCATTTTTGTGGAATCACATTGTCTTGCGGGTCAAAAGCGCGTTTCTTTTCCACGATAAACAAGCGGATATCAGGATAGTCCTTAGCTTCTCCGGCGGTTTGTAAACCTTCCGGCACATTGTACATCTCCCATTCCATATTGGATTGTCCGCTGGCAAGATATACATCGCCGAAAAGTACATTTTTGAGCGTGAGTGCATTTTCGCCGGTCAGGGTAATCGTATGGGGGCCACCTGCCGGGGTGGGGGGCAGTTGGATGCGCCATTTTCCGTCTTTGTCCGCTTGTGTGGTGTAGGTTTTGCCCTGAAAGGTAATCGTGACATTCTCTTTGCGGTTGGCGCTGCCCCAGACCGGCACTTCCCTATCACGTTGTAGCACCATATTGTCAGAGAAAAAATGCGGAAGTTTGATCTCCGCTCTCAATAAAAATGGACAACACATCAGTAAACTGATCAATACACATTGTCTTTTCTTCATAGCAATCTAAATGATAATTTATTCCCGACTTAAAGGGTATTGGTAAATCGACATACTCAGAAAAAATAAACCGATTTCAATTAAACATTGATTTTTTAACTTGTGATATTTTGAATACGTTGACTTCAGGAAAATCAATCGTTTTAAGGTTTTCAAAATGGTCGTCATTGCTAATGTATAAAGTCGGCGTTTGCAGCTACTGCGCAATCGCGCGGCGAACCGTCGACATATTTATTATCATCCTGATCTTGATGAATTAAATTCCAGAAAAAGGAAGGTTCTACAAAAAGTGTATTCGGACGATTAACAATAGTTTTCAATACGTTCACAACAACATGCTGAGGAGTCCATCTGCTGTATACTTCCTCTATTTCATTAAGTATGTCAGTACTCACAGCCAGTTGATATTTTCCACCTAAATAATAATCCTAAACCCAATGATATTTAGATATTTTTGGAATGATTTGAATTAAACAATTGGCATCAATGACTAGCCTCATTTTTCAGATGATGAAGTTCTGATATGAGCATGGGCCATTCTGTCAAGGTCTTCTTGGGTCCATCCTTTTAGCGCTACATATTCATCCGACCCCGTTTGTGCCTTTTCAGCATAGTAATCCGAAAGCAAACGCTGAATGTCGCTTAATTCGGTTTCAGTAAACCTCCGGCTTTGGAAAAAACCTTAGAATTTCCTGCTGTTTTTGACTTACCTTTTTGGTTTTAGGGGGTTTGTTTTTTGTAGTCATGATCACAATTCAATTGGATTAGGTTCTCGGACTCGATCAATTTTTTTTAGTTTAAACTGCCAGATTACGTTTTTAATTCACTGTTTTTTAATAGTCTTTCGGGTTTTTGGTCGTTTAATAAACATCCAGCTTGCCAAGATAAGAGCTACCACAGGAAGAATGAAATATAGCCAGAAAAACTTACTTTCTGTTGCATTCTGATGATTACTGATCAGTACAAACCCGCTCCAGTAATAAGGGGCCGCGGTATTGGCATCGGCCTCTTCCAGGTATTGTAATTTGGCAGCGCGCAAAGCTTCCGCTTTGGTATCTCCCTGGTTTAGCGACTGATAAAAATGTTGCATAAGTTGAGAGGTAGAGCGGTCGGATACTGCCCACAGGCTCATTAGTACATTGGGCACACCCGCGTACATAAAGCCCCTAGCGAGGCTTATGATGCCCTCCCCCTTCTGCACTTTGCCTACGCCGGTATTGCAGGCACTGAGGGTAACCATGTTGGCATTCAAATGCATGTTATACAATTCGTAGGTATATAAGAGGCCATCTTCCTCACTTCCTTCTTCTGGGGCAAATACGAGCTTGGAATACAAGGGATTACGATCATCAATAAGGGCATGGGAAGCCAGGTGAATGATCCGGCTATCTGAGGCAGATGCTTTAAAATTACTTTCGGTAGCATCCTGATTGATGTGTGCGTTGCCCTTCAGCATTTGCGCGATAGACCGTACTTCTTCTTCAGCGAAAGGCAAAGCTTGCAACTCGCTGACCAGTTGCCGGTCTTCGGCAGAGCGGGTGGCGAGTAGTGGGTTTTGCTGTTTAGTAAATGCAGGGGCGTACCCCGCAAAAGCGCGGCTGTAAGTTGCTTTATTTGTAGTTTGACCAGACGCTAAAAGATTCGCGGAATATTGGTATGAGATGGTATAGTCCAGCATAAGATAGGAGAGTGATTTGTAGTCTTCCTTTTTTGCCGAAGATGCCCGGGTGAGTAAGGCTTCAAAGGTTAGATAGCCTAGCTGAGCATCAGGAATAATAATCAGTTGATGGCTCGGATTATCGGCAATAACTTCTTCCAACAGATAGGTATATAGCTCATAGGCGGCACGGCTATACAACTGATAATTTCGTTGCTGCAAGCCTTGCAGCATTTCATTAATGGGTAATTCCTGGATTTCTTTCTTGTAAAAAGTTACTTTTTTGCGGCTTATGGCCAGGCAGTATAAAGCACTGTCTCCCTGAAAGTATTCCACCATGAGTTCATTAGGTTTGACCAAATCTTGTTGTGCTACTGCCAGCGAAACAAATTTTTGCTCATGCATGATATGGAAATACTGAGGGTATTTTTCTTTGATGTCCTGCCTGAGGCTTTCCTGTTGCCGGTGGATATTAAAAATCTGGTTTTTGTAATCCCTGATTTTTGTGGAATCAACGTTTTTTTCGTTTTCCATTTCAAACAGCAGCTTTTCAGAATAAGCCAGCTTAGTGTTCAGTTCCAGTTCTTGTGCCAGTAAGGCATCCGTGACGTTCTCTCGTTTCCATTGGGAGGCAGTGATATTGTCGAGCAACGCCTGGGATTTGTTGCTTTCTATGAGCTGAAAAGCAGCTTCCAGATACTGGGCATCTTTTTCCTTTTGCTCCAGCTGAAAAGCGGTATTCAGCGCCAGCTCCCAAACTTTATTAGCATGGTCAGACAGATAAGTATGAGACTCAGGATCATTAAAATTACGATAGATATGGTCAATCATATCCGCTGCGGCCATACTGCTCTGGTAAGCGAGTTTTAGATCATTTGCTCGATGCATTGCGGTGTACCTTTGCATCAGCACCTCTGATTTATAATGCATTATTTGCAACAGGCTGAGCGGGTCCAGTATGTCATCGTCCGGGGAGGGATGATCAGTCAGGGTTTTGTGAATATAATTTTTATCCAGGGAAGCCAAAGCTTGCTGAATGTGCCCCAGGGCTTTATTCCACGCTTTTTGATGTTGGTATATTTTGGCAAACTGCCGATGGGACATGGCTAGGTGAGTCCCGTATTCCACAAAATTTTCCTTTCGGATAGCCAGGGCTTTTTCCGCAAAATACAAAGCTGAGTCGTAATTTTCTTGTTTGATCAGTAATTCCCCTAGGTAATGATAAGTATTGGACACGGTAACATGATGTTCGCCTACTTCTTCTATTTTTAGCAGTAGCGCTTCTTCCAAAACTTTCCGGGATTCATCGTATTTATCCATCTCCATATAGGTTCTTCCCAGGTTATGATAACTATCTGCAATGGATTCACCGAATTGTTTTTTGATGGCAATGGACTTGAGAAAGTAAGATAGCTCCTGCTCCAGCAAATGTTGGCGGCCGTAGACCAGCCCGATGTTGTTATAAATGTGGGAGAGCGCCCAGTGGTATTTCTTATCGGCATGTTCTACGATACCCATAGACCGGAAGTAATATTCCAGCGCCAGATCATGCTCGTGCAAACGACTATAGGAAAGGCCAACATAATGCAAAGCATCGCTCACTTCCATGTGGTCGGGGGGATAATTTTGCTGATTAATTTCCAGATACTTTTGCTGATAAAGTAAAGACTGCTGATAATTGCCAATGGTGAAATAGAGCCTGCCTAACGTATGGTAGCTTTCCCCCAACATAAGGTCATTCGGGTCCAGTACTTTTTCGCGTAGCAGGCAGGCTTGCTTCATATTTTCCAGGGCATCTACAAACTGTGCTTCACGGGCATGGCTAAGCCCTATTTTAAAGTAAAATTCGCCCCGCAGGCTATCATTCAGGTATGTGTTTAAAGTATCCAGTAGATAGGTAAAGCTTTGGATTGTCTCTGAACTCTTGCGTTGAATGAAGTAAAGGCCTCCTGCATTTTTTAGGGCATTTACGCTTTCTTTCCAAGCTTTCCCTTGCTGAAATAGCCAGGCAGCTTGTTGATAATAGATGGTAGCACTATCTAATACTTTTCTTTGCTCAAAATCCACGGCTTTTTCTAGGAGTTTTTCGGCATCAGAAGAATCATCATTTAGTTGTGCATGGGCAGGTGAAGAGAGGAAAATAAAGAACGCTAGTAGAATTTTCACAAAGAAGGGTAGGTTAGGTCGTAGAAATACAGTGAATAGGGAAAATAATGGTTTTATGCTTATAGATCAATACTCAGACAATCCTAAAAAAAATGCAGAAAAGACATCAATCAAAACAATAAATAATAGTAATTTTTAGTAAAAAAATTTCAACAAAAATTAATGATTGTTATCAATACGACATGAAACTAATTTTCTGCTTTTGACAAAGCAAATTTTTATTTATTTGTAATATTATTAATAAATACTTAATCTTATCATCAAAATACTTATTGCATTTAGGATTTTGTATATATTGCCCTTAATGTATATACGCATTGCCAAAAATTATCTTAAACTAATTTTTTTTATCTTATTCAAGTTAAACTAACCATTTCTTTATGGAAATCTTTACTAAAAAAAGGGTCTTACCCAGCTTCTTCTTTAGCTTGTATATGTTGCTAACGGTCACAGCCACTTATGCTCAAGATAAGACTGTCTCAGGAACAGTTTCTTCTGAAGATGAAGGGCCATTGCCGGGGGTCAATGTGTTGGTCAAGGGCACCACCATTGGTACGGTGACGGATATTGAAGGAAACTATCGAATTACGATACCCGGTGATGGTAGTATTTTAGTTTTTTCTTCTATTGGTTATACCTCAGAAGAGATAGAGATAGGTAACCTCTCTACTATTGATTTGGAAATGGTACCTGATATACAGTCGCTCTCAGAAGTAGTCGTAGTTGGCTATGGTACACAGGAAAGAAGAGATTTGACAGGTTCTGTATCTTCAGTAGATGCGTCAGCCTATGAAAATATGGCAATTACTTCAGTGGAGCAAGGCTTGCAGGGAAGGGTAGCCGGAGTTAATATTGTACAGCAATCCGGTCAGCCGGGCGCAGGTATGCAGGTGCAGATTCGGGGAATTGGCTCTATTGGTAACTCAGAACCTCTCTACGTCATTGATGGCGTGCCAGTGGTTAATGACAATGGTGCTACAGGAGAAAACAAGTTCAATGCACTGAACAGTATCAATCCCAGTGACATTGAGTCTATAGAAATTCTCAAAGATGCCTCAGCTGCTGCTATTTATGGGGCCCGTGCTGCCAATGGTGTAGTACTGATCACTACCAAGAGAGGCAAATCTGGCGAAGCTAGGGTCACTCTGGATGCTTATACCGGGATGCAACAGCCCTGGAGGCTTCTGGAACTCACCGATATAGATGGTTATAAGCAGATATCCGATGCCCTTACTGATAATGCGGGGCTTCCCAGGGTAGTAGCGCTACAGCGGCAGGAAGAACTGGTGAACAAGACCGACTGGCAGAAAGAGATGTTTAGTAACGCACCCATCAATAACGTGAATTTGTCGGTATCAGGAGGTTCAGAAAATGCCCGCTTTAGTGTATCCGGCAATTATATGAAGCAGGAGGGTATCCTGCGCGAAACTGATTTTGACCGCTTCAGCCTTAGGGTAAATACAGATTTTAAAAGCGGCAGGTTTAAGTTTGGTGAATCTTTAGCCTTCAGCCGTACCCAGGCCAATGACTTAACGACCAACTTCTTTGCCATTATCCATTATCCAACCAACCGCCCAATCTTTGATCCGGAAAATGTGGGAGGAACCACCGGGCCTAACCCCAGCCTCTATTCTGGTAACCGTATTATTGATGAGCAGGATGCCAACAATCCGGTAGGTGAAGCAGAATTGTTTACTGATCGTACTACGCGTTTTCGTGTCATAGGAAACATCTATGGTGAATATGAAATCATAGAGGGATTGACCTATCGGCTAAGCTTGGGTGGTGACTTTATTTACGGAAACCGTTATGAATATACCCCTCCCTTTAAATTTGGCGACCGGCGTAACCAGCCCTTTGCCACCATCAATGAGCGTAATGCCTATTCAGTATCTCCTCTGCTTGAAAACACGCTGAATTATAATAAAACATTTGGACAGCACAATTTAGGAGTGTTGGTAGGATACACCCGCCAGACTTATGAGCAGCGAAGTGCTAGTGCCGGAGGGCGCAACACCGTAAACTCTGTGGTGAGAGTATTAGATGGTGTGAATCAGGTACCCAATGTTAATGGCAGCTTGAATGAGTTTGCCCTCGTCTCTTATCTGGGTAGATTAACCTATAGCTTCAATGATCGTTACCTGCTCACGGCCAATATTCGTCGTGATGGTTCTTCACGCTTTTCTCCCGGCAACAAGTTTGGAGTATTTCCTTCAGCATCAGTGGGCTGGCGTGTTAGCGAAGAAGCCTTCATGAGTGGGGCCTCTATGGTCAGTGACTTAAAGCTAAGAGCCAGCTGGGGACAAACCGGTTTTCAGGAGATTGGTAACTATTCATTCCAGCCTGCCTTAGCCAATACCATTAATTACCTGTTTAACGGAGTAGTAGCCACGGGAGTGGCACAAAGAAATCTGGCCTCCTCTGATTTGAGGTGGGAAACCTCTACCCAAACAGACATAGGAATTGATATTGGTTTATTCAACAATCAGATACTGATTAATGCCGACTACTATGTTAAGGAGACTGAAGATATACTGGTTCCTATCCCACCCACACCTAGTACCGGGGTAGATAATTCTCCAACCCTTAATGCGGGTTCTGTCAGAAATGAAGGTTTTGAGTTTGCGGCAACCTACCGCAAATCCAGTGGTGATTTTCAGTACAGTGTCAGTGGGAATTTTGCTACTTTAAAGAACGAAGTACTGGATTTAGGAGGAGGTCAGCCTATCATCAGTGGTGGAGTAAACGTGACCAGGGTAACCCGGATTATTGAAGGCGAGCCTATCGGTCATTTTTATGGTTATGTGATGGATGGTCTCTTCCAAAATCAGTCCGAAGTAGATGCCCATGCTGATCAGCCTAACGCCCGCCCTGGAGATATTCGCTTCAGGGACCTGAATGGCGATGGAGAAATCAATGTAGATGATAAAGCCTATATTGGTGATCCTATTCCTGACCTTACCTACGGCCTTACGCTAGATGCTTCTTACAAAGGCTTTGATTTTAATGCTTTTTTTCAGGGGGTAGAAGGGATAGAGCTTTACTATGGTTACCGTTACTTTGCCGAAGGTATGTTGCGTCCCTTCAACTTTGAGCAGCGCACACTCGGGTATTGGGACGGTGAAGGAACCAGTAACACCATTCCCCGTGCTGTGGGTGGTGACCCTGCCAACAACACAAGAGAGTCCAGCCGTTTCATTGGTGATGGTTCTTTCTTACGTATGCGTAACCTTACTTTTGGCTATACGGTACCTACTACAGCTTTGGAAAATGCCGGTGGGTTCATCTCCCGTGCCCGTATCTATGCAACTGCCCAGAACCTGTTTACCATCACGGATTACGAAGGTTATGATCCTGAAATAGGTTCGCTGGATAATAATCCTGACCAGGCCAGCCGGGGAAGAGGCATTGATAACGGACAGTTTCCACAGGCCCGTACTTATATGCTGGGTATACAAGTCACTTTTTAATAATACCAGCTTTAACTTAACAGAACCAACAATATGAAAAGATATAGTTTATCCATAAAGTTTTTAATGGTATTCATTCTGGTAAACCTGGTGATTGTCATTTCCTGTAAACGTGATGAAGAACTTCTGGAAATAGATAATCCCAACAGTCCTACGCCTGGAACCTTTTATCAAACAAGTCAGGATGCGCTTTTAGGCCTTACTTCAGTGTATGCGACCTGGCAGGCGACTAATCTGGCGCAACGCTTTTATTTCTTTGGAAATGACATGCCTTCCGATGAAAGTATCGGGACCAACAACTTGCAGGCTACTTTGGCACAAATGCTGAACTACACTTGGGATGCTAATAACGAGGTGATCACCGGGATGTGGGATGCTTACTATACAGGGGTTGGAAGAGCCAATCGTATCATCGAGCGCGTTCCCGAAATTGAAATGGACGAATCTTTGAAGAACAGGATAGTAGGAGAAGCTCGCTTTTTGAGGGCTACTTTTTACTTTGATTTGGTCAACAAATGGGGAGATGTACCTTTGATTACCGAGCCGCCTACAGCTTCTATTGAGGAGCCACGTGCTCCTGCAGCGGATGTGTATAATCTGGTCATAGAAGACTTGCAGTACGCCAAAGCCAACCTGCCTACCAAAGAGGAGTATGGATCAGGGGATTTGGGTAGGGCAACCCAAGGTGCAGCTACCGGTTATTTAGGAAAAGTTTATCTTTACCTGGAGCGCTGGGCAGATGCAGAGCGTGAGTTTATGGAAATCATAGATGAACAACATGGAACTTATGCTTTGGTAGACAATTTCCGTTGGAATGGTATCGGAGAAGAACAGGAGCCTGCCGCTGAAAACAATAGTGAATCTTTATTTGAGGTGCAGTTTCAGGACGGTTTAGGTGCTCAGTGGAGCACAGATAATGCTGGAGGAGGAGAAAGTACCTTCCGCGGTGTTGAGTATGCTTTTGCCAGCTTCAACAACGTGCGTCCCAAGCAGTCCTTTGCTGACCGGTTTGAGCTAGGCGACCCTCGTTATGAACAGACTTTTTATGATGATAGCGTACGCTGGTACCAAGGCGTATTTACCAAAGATGCCTTCGGTGACCTCATAGCCTGGCGTAAGTATCATAACTATGACATACGCGACGACAGCAACCAAAGCTCAGGTATCAACTTCAGGCTGATGCGCTATGCCGATGTGTTGTTAATGGCTGCCGAAGCCAAACTTAATAACGGCAAACCGCTAAGCGAGGTGCTGGCACTGGTCAATCAGGTACGTGCTCGTGCGTTGGATCAAAAAGATAACCCCGACATTAACTTATATATGCCCCGTACTTTGGACAATGCGCTAAGCTTATACCCTACGACGCAATATCCGGCAGCTACCACAGACGATTTGATGACCATCATCATGCATGAGCGTGAAGTAGAACTTGCCGGAGAGCAGCATCGCTATAATGATTTACGCCGCTGGGGACTTGATGATGATGTAGCACAAGCCAGCGGAAAGCCCTATGCCGACCGCTATAAACTATGGCCTATTCCTCAACAAGAACTGGAAACTAATCCTAACATTAATCAAGCGGACCAGAACCCAGGCTACTAAAAGTAAAAGTTTTTGTAAATTCGTGAAAAGCGCTTTCCTATGAAGGCGCTTTTTTTATGGCACGGAAATAAGATCGTGTGAGGAAGGTTTGAAATGAAGCATTTTGAGTTTAGCTAAATGGATATCAGTATCCCCTTCATGAAGCGTATAAAAAGCATTGGGAACAAGTTGGGTAAAAGTTTGGGCCTCACTATTAGGCCAGTAAATTTCCAACTTTTTGATCACTTCCACCTTGCCCAGACCCACCTCAACCCGTAGGGTAGAAGCCCCGAAACTTCCTCCTGAAGTCACTTCACGGTAGATTTTGCGTTCTTCAACATCATCTTCCAAGGTAAATACCAGGCGCGTACCGATAGCGGAACGATTGGATTGCCTTCCTATAAGTTTGATGCTAATCCAATGGTTTTCATCCTGGTAAGGGTTTTCAAAAAAGGCATTTTGGAAAATATCTCCCTGATAGGCACCGCCCATAGACATGAGAATGTCCTGATCGCCGTCGTTGTCAATATCAGAGAAAGAAACAGCATGTCCCTTTTGTAAGTGACCAACTCCGGTAGCAGTAGTCACATCCT
>JBBSOG010000107.1:0-14091 GCA_038259985.1 Cytophagales bacterium | reverse complement strand
TGAAAGTTGTATTTTATCAGAAGAAGAGAAAGAAGATATCATCACCGCATTGATGATGCGGGAAGCAGAGCGAAAGGAAGGAATGGCGATCGCGGATAAACTCAGCCTGCAATAATTTTTTAAGCGTAGCTTCTAAACTATCTATAACAAAAGAGGGCCGGTTTTCCAATCGGCCCTTTTTTATGGGCTAAAGAACTTTACATTAACGGTTGCACCCGACTCAATCTCAAATGTTTTGACCTCTGTATATTTACTGCCAAAAGAGCGTTCTGCCCTGAACACCATCTTATAATTTCCCGGCTGCAAAGCCATTGTAAAGCGCGTTTCATCATCATTAAGATCATAAATCCATTCCTGATAACCGTTATCATGTAGTTTGTAAATACTACCATAACCTTTGGTAACGATATTTGCATTGAGCACGCCGGGCCCGGGAATGCTGAGGTTGGTTATTTTATTTGGTTCTACTTTTACATCCTTAAAATATGTTTTGGGCAAGGTCAGCACTTCTAAATCGTAAGTGCCCACCAAGTATTTCTCAGCAGTAGCTACCTGTTGTACGTTTAAGATATCCTGTTTACCGTTTTGCCTGATGAGGGCGTTTACCCCTTTTTCGTATTCGGTATAGCCCCGTTGGGAAAGCTGTAGTGTGCCCTGGGGGGATTTGATAGGAATGACATTGTGTTTTCCACCTTCAAAGGTAACATTTCGCTTCACCACCGGGGGGATGGTGTTGACCACAACATCATAAGACAATACCGCATCTAGCACTACCGAATCAGGCCGGCCCTGGGCATCCCTGAAATGCACAAAATTATAAAGCGGGGCCTTGGTAAAATTATTATAAAAAGTGACATTGACATTGGTCTCAGTAGGCTGGTTGTTGATATCCAGCAGTTCTACGCTTACCGTGGTAGTTTCCAGCGATTGTTTCAGAATTTTGTTGAGTACCTGCCGGAAGTCATTGACATTTCGGGCATCATAATATTGGCCCACGCAGGCAAACTCCGCCTGATAATCTTTATCTATGCCTAAGCCAATGACAAAGGGTTTCAGAAAAATATTTTTCTCTTGAAGTGCCAAGGACACGGCACAAGGGTCACCGCCACATGATTCTATTCCATCAGTGATGATGATGACGACATTACGATAGTTGGGGTCATTGCTGAAGTCATTGGCCGCTTGTTCCAACGAGTAAGCAATAGGGGTGACCCCGGAAGGCTGAATTTGTTTTAGTTTAGCAATCAGACGATCATGGTTAGCTGCGGCAAAAGGGACTTCGAGTTTGCTGTCTTCACAATTTTTGTAGCGGAGGTTGTACTGATGTCCGTATACCCGGAGTGCCAATTCCAAATCCTTGTCCACTTTTAGCGAATCTACCAACTCCACCAACATATTTTTAGCGATGTCCATACGCACGCTATTGCCCCATTTAGCATACATGCTTCCTGAAGCGTCCAGCAAAAATAGCATTCGGGTCTTTTCAGGTGGACGCTGTATTTGTACCTGGGCATGACCAACGCTAAAGCATACAAGCAGCAAAAGTAATAAGCAATGCCTTTTCACAAATTCTACTCTTTTTTTCAATACAAACAGTGAAAGATCAAAATGGAACACACAACCAACAAATAACAAACAACGACTAACAATTCCCTTCTTCTACTTCAGGATCTGAGAAGTATGCTCTTTGGTATTTACCTTCTCTATAATGTCCTCAATTTTACCTTGTTCATCAATCAAAAAAGTAGTACGGGCGGTACCCATATATTTTTTGCCATACATGGATTTCTCTTTCCAGACACCATAAGCCTGATTGATTTTAGTATCTTCATCTGCTACCAGGATAAATGGCAGTTCTTGCTTCTCGACAAATTTTTGATGGGATTTCACGCCATCTTTGCTCACGCCAATCACTTCGTAACCTGCTTTTTTTAGGGAATTGTAGTTATCTCTTAAGTTGCAAGCCTGGGCGGTACAACCCGAAGTATTGTCTTTCGGATAGAAATATAAGACCACTTTCTTTCCCCGAAAGCCGGAAAGTTTTATGGTTTCGTCTTTTTGGTTTTTAGCTTCAAAATCAGGGGCTTGATCACCAATTTGTAATGACATAGGTAAATTTTGTAAGTTGAAAATTAAGAAATTGCAAGTTAACAAGATTAAGCAAAACTAAGTATTATCAGGATCAGAGACAGAAAGGTAATACTCCTTTTACAAAATGGGGTAAAGTATTTCTTCGCGACCTTCGGGTTTTTATCTTTGCGGCCTTTGCGTGAAATATTTATATTTTGGAACCTTCCAGGTTCAGTTACTGCTAATTGATAAATAAAAATCATGGATAATCCGGTAATTATATTTGGGGCAGGTGGCCTGGGAAAAGCCGCCCTTGAGATATTTCAGGCCAATGGAGTCATTGTATACTGTTTTTTGGATGATGACCAGCGTTTGCATGGTCAGGAAATCGCCGAAATCGGTATTTTGGGGAACACCGATGATCATGGCTACACCAAATTTGTTGGAAAAAAATGTGATGCTTTTGTGGCTCTGGATGAACGTAAATTACGAAAAGGTATTTTTAAAATGTTGAATGATCGGCGTAAAGTAATGCCGATCAATGCAGTTCACCCCAAGGCTATGATTTCAAGTCATGCATATATCTCCTATGGCTTATTTGCCAATGCCGGTGTGGTAGTTGGAAGCTTCGCCAAAGTAGGCATCGGTTGTATTTTGCACAGCAACGCAGTTATTGATTACGAAGCAGAACTGGGAGATTATGTACAGGTAGGTGCTGGCAGTGTAGTCCATGCGGGGGCAAAGGTGGAAGACGAAGTATTCATCGGGGCAGGAGTGACCATCGCCGGGCCTTTGGAAATCGGCAAAGGAGCGCGGATAGGTGCTGGTTCGGTAGTCGTGGAAAGCGTAAAAAAAGGAGTCACTGTGTTCGGCAACCCTGCCAAAGAAGTTTAACATGTCAAAAACAAATCAAACCTCATCAGAAATTATCCTCAATCCTGACGGCAGCATTTACCATTTGGGTTTGCGTCCTGAGCATTTAACGGACATTGTACTGACCGTAGGAGACCCTGAACGTGTACCTGAGGTGAGCAAATATTTTGATAGCATAGACATCAAAATAAGCAAACGTGAGTTTGTTACGCATATCGGTAGACTGGGTAAGCAGCCGATCATGGCCATCAGCAGTGGTATGGGCACCGATAATGTGGAGATATTGCTTACCGAATTGGATATCTTAGCGAATGTAGATTTGGAAAGTATGCTACCCCGCAAAAAACTTCGGTCGTTAAAAATCATCCGCATCGGGACTTCAGGTGCTTTGCAGAAAGATATTCCTTTAGATACCTTGCTTCTCAATGATTATGCTTTTGGGATAGATACCCTAATGCAATTTTATGACTTGCCACAAAATGAAAAACGGGATGGCTACGCGTATGAGCTAAAAGAGCACTTAAATCTACATTTTGAACCCTACTGCGAACAGGCAGATGAAACATTAAAATTACTGTTCCAGAAAGAAATGCTGCCAGGAAATACACTTACTTGTCCGGGTTTCTATGCACCACAGGGCAGAAAAATCCGCTTACCCATTCAGCCTGCTGATTTACATGAGAAACTGAATAGCTTCTCATTTGAAGGTGGTAAAATCACCAATTTTGAAATGGAAACTGCCGGATATTATGCGCTAGGCAAAGCATTAGGACATCAGGTGCTGAGCACCAATGCCGTAGTAGCCAACCGGGCAACCCAGACTTTCTCCCGGCAAGCCTCCCAAACTATTGACTGTTTGGTACGGATGGTTTTAGACAAATTATCTGGTTTGAAATGATTTAGAGCATGGATAATCATGCAGTTTGTCGGCAAGAAAACATATCTTTGCTGACTTTTTATCGTAACAAGTATTAAATTGATTTAGAAACATTTTAAACTTAATAGAGATGAGTAAACCCGTTGAACTTACTGACGCTAATTTTGACGAAATGATCAAATCCGGTGATAAGCCAGTGCTGGTGGATTTTTGGGCAGAATGGTGCGGACCTTGTAAGATGATCGCCCCCGTAGTAAATGAATTAGCAGCAGACTATGAGGGAAAAGCGGTCATTGGTAAGGTAGATGTAGATGCTAATCCAAGCATTTCAGCCAAATATGGCATTCGGAGTATTCCTACTTTGCTGGTATTCAAGAATGGAGAAATTGTTGACAAACAAATAGGCGCAGTAAATAAAAGCGTGCTTTCACAAAAATTGGATGCCCAATTAGCCTAAGTATTTCTGTTTATATTGCTTTGTTATTTGAGTCAACTATTTGATTCTTCAAAATTCTATAGTAATATTGAATTATAGGTAAAGAAATAGTATTTTCATTGTATGATTGGTAGCCTTTCAAAAACAAACAATAAACTTACCGCAGCACAACGTCGTGCCTGTTGGTTCTGGTGTTGTATGTTGTCTTTCAGAAGGAAGGCTTCTTATGTTCAATCAATGTA
The DNA here is from genome assembly GCA_038259985.1 of Cytophagales bacterium. Taxonomy (GTDB): domain Bacteria; phylum Bacteroidota; class Bacteroidia; order Cytophagales; family Cyclobacteriaceae; genus Catalinimonas. The sequence continues at coordinate 9,593 of JBBSOG010000107.1, read as the reverse complement.
GTATAACCATAAGTATATAACCGTATACTGGTTCAAAATAACAGAATGTAAGCCTTCCTAAATAAGCCAATGGCTGATAGGAAGGCTTTTTTCATTGTAAAACCTCTTTCAAAATACAAATCCATGCAAAGTTTCCGTACAGAAATTGAAAATCCAGTGGTTGAAAAAGATATCATCGACTTGGAAAAGAAGATCAGGTTATTCCGTGAAGGAAATATTGACGAAGACCGCTTCCGTAGTTTACGTTTAGCCCGTGGGGTCTACGGGCAGCGCCAGCAAGGAGTGCAAATGGTTCGGATCAAGATTCCTTTTGGAAGGCTTACTACTCCCCAGATTCGCCGTATCGCGGATATCGCTGATGAATATGCCAATAGTAACCTTCACCTGACTACCCGCCAGGATATTCAAATCCATTTTGTGAGCCTGGACCGCACCCCTGAACTGTGGACTGAGCTTGAAAAAGACGCCTTAACATTGAGGGAAGCCTGTGGAAATACAGTCCGTAACGTCACTGCTTCAGCCATGGCCGGGATTGACCCCAATGAAGCTTTTGACGTTTCTCCCTATGCCCAGGCTATATTTGAATATTTCCTTCGCAACCCCATTTGTCAGGAAATGGGACGGAAATTCAAAATTGCGCTTTCTTCTAGCGAACAGGATTCTGCTTTTACTTTCATTCACGACATTGGGTTGATTCCTAAAATCAAAGAAATTGATGGAAAGCAGATAAGAGGCTTTAAGGTATTGATAGGAGGGGGACTGGGTGCCCAACCGCAGATGGCGGAAGTGGCTGCTGAATTTATGGAAGAAGATCAGGTGATCCCTTTTACCGAATCTGTGATTAGGGTGTTTGATCGCTTCGGTGAGCGCAAAAAAAGAGGCCGTGCCCGCATGAAGTTTCTCATGAAAAGTATTGGCGCAGAAGAACTGATTAGGCTAGCCGGTGAAGAATGGAAAAGCTTAAAATCTAAGTCCGTCAAAGTAGACAGAAACCTTATACCCGAGCAGGTACTTCCTGTAAATGCTGAGTTTGGAGCGGCGACTTTAGCTGACGAAAGTAAATATGCCCTTTGGAAAGCGACTAACGTTTTTCCTCAAAAGCAGCAAAACTATTTTGGCGTACATATAAAATTACCTTTAGGCAATATTTTATCAGATAAAGCACGTTTGTTTGCTGATGTGGTAGATAAATATGCCGCTAATGATGTGCGTATCACCGTCAATCAGGGGTTCTTACTTAAGTTTCTGACTGAAGAGGCTTTGCCCCACCTGTTCAATGCCCTGGATGAAATCGGACTTGCCGAGCCAGGCTTTGATAGCACTGCCGATGTGACGGCTTGCCCTGGAACAGACACTTGTAACTTAGGGATTTCTAATAGTACGGGCGCTTCTGATCGTATAGAGCAGCTTATCCGTGAAGAATATCCTGATTTGATTAAGAATAACGATATTAAAATCAAAATCAGTGGTTGCCCTAATTCTTGCGGACAACATGGCATTGCCAGTATTGGTTTTCATGGTAGCTCCATGAAAGATAAAGATAAAAACGTGCTGCCTGCCCTTCAGGTATTGCTTGGCGGTGGAGTAGATGGTAATGGTGCCGGACGCATTGCTGAGAAGGTAGTCAAAATTCCCAGTAAAAAAGCCGCTGATGCTATGCGCCTTTTATTTGAGGACTACGAAGAAAATGCCAATGATGGGGAGTACTATGCTGATTATTATGAACGTCAGGGCAAAATGTATTTTTATTACTTACTGAAACCCCTGGCTGATCTGGAAGATTTACAGGCAGATGATTACAAAGACTGGGGGCATGTTGAAGAAACGTTTAAAGTAGAAACTGGCGTGGGTGAGTGTGCCGGCGTGGTCATTGACCTGATCCAGACGCTTATCATAGAAGCGGAAGAAAAGCTGGAAAATGCCCTTGGTAATTATAATGCGCAAAGTTATGCTGACGCGATCTATCATGCCTATAGCGGGTTTGTAATTGGTGCAAAAAGTTTATTGTTGGCTGATGATCTTAACCCCAACACACAAATGGATATCATCAAAGAGTTTGATACACATTTTGTGGAAAGTGGAAAAATAAAACTCGGGTCAAGCTTTGAAGAACTGGTATTGCAAATGAAAGAATATGAGCCGGGTGAGGAATTTGCACAAAACTATATTGAAGCATCCCAGTCATTTCTGGAACTGGTGAAAAAGACCAGAGAAAGTCAATTAAATGATAAGGTTCATGCCTGATGGAGCTACTATAAATTCACATTTATCATTGGTTGGGGCCGGGCCCGGAGACCCCGATTTAATCACCCTGAAAGGAATAAAGGCGCTGAAGTCAGCGGACGTAGTACTCTACGATGCGCTGGCTAATGATGAGTTACTTCATTATGCGCCTGCCCACGCACCCTGCATATATGTAGGGAAGCGTGCCGGTAGCCATAAGATGGGCCAGGAAGATATCAATAAACTTATTGTTGATTATGCCCGGCAGTATGGGCATGTTGTGCGTCTCAAGGGAGGTGACCCCTACATCTTTGGGCGTGGGCATGAGGAACAAATGTATGCCGAACAAGCTGGTATTCCGGTGACGCTCATTCCGGGAATTAGCAGTGTGCATGCGGTACCCGCCTTGCAATCAATCCCCCTGACCCGTCGCGGACTAAGTGAAAGTTTTTGGGTAATTACCGGAACTACCAGGAAAGGCAAAGTTTCCAAAGATGTGAGCTTGGCCGCTCAGTCATCAGCAACGGTAGTAATTTTGATGGGGATGTCGCGTATTGACGAAATACAACAAACTTTTATGCAGTTTGGTAAGGCTGAAACACCAGTCGCCATTATTCAGAACGGGACTTTGCCTGATGAAAAAGTAGGCGTATCTAATGTCAATGAAATGTGCAGTATGGTGGATGAAATGGGGTTGGGCGCTCCGGCGGTCATCGTGATCGGTGAGGTGGCGGCGCTTCATCCTGCCAATGTGGCAAAAGTCTTGAAAGAGGAATTAGAATTCAGGCCAGTCTCTGTCTGAGGACATATTGAAACAACTGATAGGCTTAAGCTCTAACATTTTACATCTCCCCCAAGGATTAAGCTTTATTCTCTATGAAAAGCCCCTCATGCGTGTTTGACGCAATATAAAATTGCTGTTTGGATAATATTGAGGTGGAGTGTAACTTACATGAATAAGCTATTGATCATCAAAAAGAAGACAGATAGCTTTTCCGGATATCGGTGTTTAGACTCCGGTTTTCAGTAATTTACACAACCTATGAATGAAACAGCAACAATACGAGTCTATCTTCCAATCCATCAGTCAACTCAAAGTGGGGGTGATCGGGGATTTTGCGGTAGACGTTTACTATCCGGTAGATAAAAATACTGGAGAGATTTCCCTGGAAACTGCCAAAGAAGTCCATCGTGCGGGTGAATGCCGTACTTACTTGGGTGCAGCAGGAAACATTGTGACCAACCTAAGCGCGTTAGGCATTACCAGCATCAAAACCTTTGGGCTGCTGGCGGCTGATCTATGGGGACGCGAACTGCTGCACCTTTTACATGCTCGCAAAGTGGACACCAGCGCCATGCTTATGCAGTTGGAAAAATGGAATAGTTGCGCTTATGTGAAGCCTATGCTGGGCAAAGAAGAAGATAATCGCCTGGATTTTGGCTCTTATAATCAGCCTGCCCCGGAGATGCAGCATAAGGTTTTTGAGTGCTTAGTGACAGCACTTCCACAACTTGATCTCCTCATTATCAACCAGCAATTTGTCCGTCCGCTGCTAGATGAAAAGGCCGTGCAAAAGCTTAATGCATTGGCTTTGCGCTTTCCCAACTGCCTATTTGTCGCCGACATGCGTAATGTAGCCGCTGGTTTACAGAAAATATTGCTGAAAGCCAATACCCAAGAAACCGCCCATATTTTAGGTGTATTACCTTTTGATGAACGCGATGACGCGGTTTGTAAAGAAAAAGCGGCCGCGTTAAGCGCGCATCTTCAGGCCCCAGTATTGCTTACCCGGGGAGAAAATGGGATGATGTACCATGACCAACAGGATACTTATAGTATTCCGGGTGTATGGCATGATGGGGAAACGGATGCAGTGGGCGCAGGTGATACTGCTATCAGTAGTTTCGGAGCATGCCTGGCCGCTAAAGTTGATGTTTTATCATCTTTAAAGTTAGCCAATCTGGCCTCAGCTGTCACAGTAGCCAAGCTCCAGCAGACTGGAAGCGCATCCCCCTGGGAGATTGAGGACTTAGCCAGAGATTGTACTTATGTCTATCACAACTTTCTAGCAGCAAATGATACTAAAGCTAAGTACTTGGGCGAGTCAGGCATAGAGTTCGTAGAAGCGTATCCCCGACAAAAAAAGCCTCGTTTTGTAGTCATGGACCACGATGGAACAATTTCAGTATTGCGGGAAGGCTGGGAAATCCTGATGCATGACATGATGATGGAATGTATTGCGGGAAAATCACTTTCTACCCTGAACCATGAAGAAAAAACCGCTCTTTCTACCAAAATCAACCAACTGATCAGCCAGACTACCGGGGCGCCCACGATATTGCAGATGGAAGGTTTGGTGGGATTAATTGAGCGGGAAGCTTTGGTGAACAAAACTGCCATCCGCACCGCGGAACATTACAAAGCGCAATATCTGGAGCGTTTGGATCAGCATGTGGAAGGGCGAATTATGCGCTTTCAGCAGGGTGAGCTACATCTTCAGGATTTCACCATCAAAGGTGCAAATCATTTTATACAACTCATGCATGAAAGAGGCGTTGGCTTGTACCTGGCCAGTGGAACAGATGAAGAATACGTAATCAAAGAAGCAACTGCTTTGGGATACGCCACCTATTTTAATGGAGGAATTTATGGCGCAAAGCCCAACGAAGGAAATGCTAAGCGCAAAGTGCTTAAACACATCAGGGAAGAACTAAAAGCTGATGGAGAAGAAATCATCGTTATCGGGGACGGCCCTTCTGAGATCAGGGAAGGTAGAAAAGTAGGGGCTTTATGTGTGGGTGTTGCCTCCGATGAACTGAGGCGCAACGGACTCAACCTACACAAAAGGGAAAGGCTGATCCGCGCCGGGGCACATATTATTATTCCTGATTATACCCAGCTTTCGGTGTTGGAAAAACTTTTATTCATCCCTCAACAAGAAAACACTACTTCTACATCATAACCTCCATTTATTTACATGAAAATCTATTTGTTAGTATCCGCTTTTTTCCTTTTTGCTGTGACAGTAAATGCCCAAACGTATGCTGAAAAATTAGGTTGGCAAGCCGGTCAAAAGCTCCTGATCATGCACGTAGATGATGCGGGGATGTCTTACGATTCTAACCAGGGGGCCATACAAGCGATGGAAAATGGTATTGCCAACTCGGTAAGCATCATGATGCCTTGCCCCTGGGCCGCCAGCTTTGTCAAGTACATCAAGGCCCATCCTGACACTGACGCGGGTCTGCACCTCACGCTTACTTCAGAGTGGAAAGATTATCGCTGGGGGCCTTTAGCGGGTATTCCTGCTGTACCTGGCCTAGTGGATGAAGAAGGTGCCATGTGGCATAGCGTAGAACAGGTAGCTGCTCACGCGTCTGCAGATGAAGTGGAACAGGAAATTCGTCAGCAGGTAGAAAGGGCATTGAAGTTAGGGTATCAGCCAACCCATCTGGATTCTCATATGGGTACGCTCTTCGCTACCGAAGATTTTTTGCAACGCTATATTAAAGTAGGAGCGGAATATCAAATTCCCGTGATGATACCAGGAGGCCATAATACCCTGCTCAAGCAAGGCTATCGGGACCAGGCCATACGAGAACTGAAGAAGACAGGCAGCTATAAAGAAGGAATGGACGTCCCGTTGCCGGAAGCAGTCAGTAAGGCAAATGCGGTAGGGGAGATGGCTTGGAATGCCGGGCTTCCGGTGCTGGATGATTTGCATATGATCAGCGGCGACTGGTCATTGACGGAAGGAACGGAAAAGACAGAAGCAAATATTCATGAGCTAAAAGTTCAGAAGTTCAAAGAACTCTTTGACAACATGCAGCCCGGTGTGACCATGGTGATTGTACATTGCACCGATCCTAGCGAAATTTTTTCCAAAATTTCCGGTTCCGGCCTGTCCAGGAAAGGAGATCTGCTGGCCATGATAGATCCCCGCCTGAAGCAATATCTGAAAGATAATGACATACAACTGACTACCTGGCGGGAACTCAAAGCAAGACGTGACCGGCTGGGTAAGTGAAACCGAACTTATCAACCCTGAACAATGCCAGACCAATGAAAAATATTTGCCTTTTCTTTTTCTTATTTTGCTGTTTACATGATCTCTTTGCTGACCCTGACCTACCTTTTCGTCAACCGATATCCTTAAAATACGCTTTATCCGATGAAGTCAAAGGGGCTACCCTACAAAAAGTAGTCGTTGATTATGACAATGTAGTTCATGTTTTGTCTGACCAGGGACTCCTACGCATTGTAAATGACAAACTGGTAAAAGATGTAGGCTATCGTCCTTTGGCGGATAAAATACCTCAGGATATCACTGTACAGGAAGAAACTGGTTACCTCTACTACCTCTACGAAGATCAGTGGCTTACCAATGCACATGCCGGGATTCCTTACGGAAATTTTCCTATCTCCACTTATGATCGCCTCGCTGTAAATCACCAAGGGGTGGTTCTCTTGTCCGGTTCCAAAAATTTAGGAACCTATTCAAATGGAGCACTTCAAAAATTGAAGCATCCTGGAGAAAAAATACAGGAGCTACAGGTTCATCGCGGACAATTTTACGTGCTTACTGATCAGCAATTGTATAGACTTGATGGGGATAAGCTTAATAAATTACATTCGGTAGAAAATGTAAACAGCATGACTCTCAGAGACGATGTGATTATGCTGGGTACACCCAATGGTTACTATGGTATTTCCTGTCTTGATGGAAGCAAAACCTTTGAGCTAATCAGCAAAGTACCTGTTTCGCAAATTACGGAATTAGCAACCACTGGCGACGGACTTTGGGCTGCTACACCGCAGGGTGCTTTTATGCGCAAGCCCGATGGCAGTTTTAGGTACTACGCTTCCCAACGCTGGCTGGATCAGGATGAAGTGATTGATTTGGCAGCCGATAGTGAAGGAAATATGTGCCTGCTAACCGCTACCGGATTAAACAAAGTAGAATTTAGGGCACAAACCCTGGCTGACAAGGCGAAATATTTTGAAGAAAAGATAAGGCAAAAACATTTGCGCTATGGTTTTATTGCCGAGATGAGATTATCAGAGCCAGGTAATATTGCTACGGCTGAAATGATAGACACTGATAACGATGGGCTGTGGTCAGCTTTTTATCTGGGGAGCCAGGCTTATCGCTTTGCTGTAACAGGTGAAGAAAAAGCTAGGCAAAATGCCTGGGAATGTTTTGAAGCCTTTGAAAGATTGCTGTCTATTAACCAGCTCAAAGGCTTTCCTTCTCGTACTTTTGAGCGCACAGGCTTCAAAGTTTCTGATGCTGAACGTTGGCGAGATTCTCCCGATCCTGCCTGGGAGTGGAAAGGGCATACCAGCAGCGATGAGTTTGTGGCTTATATCTATGTCGCTTCTCTCATGGATGAATTTCTGGCAGCAACAGAAGCTGAAAAAACCAGAGTAGCTGGTTTCATGGATGCTATCCTCACCCACATGATAGACAACGACTACTATTTTATGGACATAGATGGTAAACCTACCCTTTGGGGACGCTGGAACCCTGAATACATCAATTGGTATCCGAGAAGCGTCGGTGACCGCCGTTTGGGTAGCCTCCACCTTATTGCCGGTCTACAGTTGGGCTATGACCTCACCGGAAAGGATATCTATAAAGAAGAAGCTTTCCGAATGATGAACGAACACGGCTACCTGGATAATATCCGGATTCCTATGGAAGAGATCAAGTCCACGCCCGGCTACATCTTTGAAGGACATAATATGGGTGAAGGGGGTTGGAACCATTCCGATGATGAAATGGCGTTTCTGACCTATTGGGTCATCCACCGTCATGCATTCAATGACAGCTTGAAGCAAGCTTATGAGGGAGCAATACAAAACCATTGGGCGATAGAAAAACCCGAAAAGAATGCCCTTTGGAACCTGATTACCCTGGGCACCGAAGGTTCGTTTGATGAGAAATCTACGCTTTGGTTTCTACGAGATTATCCAATGGATTTGGTGCGCTATACAGTTAAAAATTCCCATCGTAAAGATCTAACTTTTTTGGAAGCCAACTTTCGTGAGCAACTCACCGAAGAACTACTACCACAAGCGGAGCGGCCTATCATGCGCTATAATGCCAACCCGTTTGAAATGGATGGCGGCAGCAAAGGCCTCAGAGAGTTGACCGGCGCTGAATATCTATTGCCTTACTGGATGGCAAGGTATTACCAGGTGATTGAGCCATAATTTTTTTGTGTTACATACAACCTTTCAGTCGCTTTACATCCCTAGTATATAAAGGTTCTAATCAATTATATTAAAAGTATTGCACTATACTGAAGAACAACTCATTCAAGGTTGCCTGGCCAAAGACCGTAAATGGCAGCGTCAGTTGTTTGAAATTCATAAGAAGAAGATGTATACGCTAGTATTCAGAATTCTCAACGATCCTGATCATGCGCAAGATTCCCTGCAAGAAGGCTTTATTGAAGTGTTTAGAGATTTAGCCCAGTTCCAACAAAGAAGCAGCTTACAAACTTGGATAAAAGCGATCATGATACGTAAAGCATTGAAAAAGCTAAAATTAGAAAATCGGCACAAACTGCTGGATGCCCAAACAAATTGCCATCAACTGATCGTCTGGCCTGATCAACTGAGTGGAGAGGCATTAGACCAGGCAATTCGCTCGCTGGCCCCAGGTTACCGGGCTGTTTTTACTCTGGTAGAGGTGGAAGGATATACGCACAAAGAGACGGCCGAAATGCTCGGGATTTCAGAAGGCACGTCAAAATCTCAGCTCTTTCATGCTAAAAGATTATTGCAAGCAAAATTGAAAGGATTATACCCATGAACGAAATCAATAGAGAAAGCCTAAAGCAAGCTATTCGTCAGATGGATTCGCGTTTACCTCATGCGAATACCTGGGGGAATATCCAGCAGACTTTAGACTCTGAAGAAAAACTGTCTACTGCCCTGGACACTCTTCCTGAGCACGAACCGGATGTAACAAGCTGGGATGCTATTGAACATATACTTTCGCAAAAGAACGAGCGGACATTGACTCCCTGGTGGCAATATGCGGCCGCAGTATTTGCGCTGCTTATGCTCTCCTGGTCTGCTTATTTTTTCTTACATGACCATAATGAACAAGACATTATCCTATCATATAGTGAGGAAATAGTAAGCACTCAAGAAATGCCTCATCTGATAGCAAATGATCCGCTGGAAGAGGAAGCAAAGTCTTATATCCAACAACTTTGCAGGAAAGCCAGACCGGAAATCTGTCAACAGCCTGAGTTTCTTGCCCTTCAGGCTCATTTGGAAGAATTGTCTAAAGAGCAAAGTGCCTTGAAAAAAACGATAGATCAGCTAGGCTACGATCCCAACCTGATAAAATATC
>JBBSOG010000106.1:0-14157 GCA_038259985.1 Cytophagales bacterium | reverse complement strand
CTTTGTCAAGCTCAATAGCAGGCCGAAGCGGGCTGTCATCCCCATTGGTTTTTTTACCTTTCCAGCCCCATTCGCTGCCGTAATAAATAGAAGGTATGCCAGGGATCGCAAAAAGCAGCATGTACAAAGGATATAATTGATGCTCATCTGTAAGGGTACTAGCCACCCGGTCAACATCATGGTTGTCAGCAAAATTGTATAAAGTCAGCCCATTATAGATTCCCGGATCATCAAAAAGCCGCTTAAGCGAGTGCGCGATCTCAAAGTAATTAGCATCTACGTGACTGGAGTACAAGCCTTTATAACATTCGTAATTGGTAGCTGAATCTAAAGTACTTTCGTTCACCCAGTGGCGGTAGTCTCCATGAATGACCTCGCCCATCAGCCAGAAGTCAGGTTTAAGCTGATGACAAAAAGCAGAAAGTGCTTGTAGAAAACCGATATCAATATCCTCAGCAACATCCAGGCGCAAGCCATCAATACCAAATGCATCCACCCACATTTTTATCGCCTGAAAAATATGCTCCCTTACTTCTTGATTTTGGAGGTTCAATTTCACCAGAGCATAATGTCCGTGCCAGGCTTCATACTGAAAAGGATCACCAAGGGGACTGTTTCCTTCAAAATTTAGTCCGGTAAACCAGTCGCGATAGGGGGAATGTTCTCCATTTTCCAGTACATCGCGGAATGCCCAAAAATTGCGGCCTACGTGATGAAACACGCCATCCAAAATGACCCGGATGCCATTTTCATGTAGCGCTGTTACTAACTTAGCCAAGGTCTCATTACTACCTAATCTTCGGTCAACCGTGTAATAATCAGCGGTGTCGTATCCATGTTCGCCTGATTCAAAAAGAGGTCCCAGGTAGAGTGCATTGATGCCCAATTGCTTCAGGTGCCCAATCCAGTCATAGATTTTGTCCAGACTGGCCTGGGGAGGGCTGCTGAAATCGTTGGTAGGTGGTGCCCCGCAAAATCCCAGCGGATAAATATGGTAAAAGATCGCTTCCTGTGCCCAGTTGTTTTTCATTGACGCATTGCTTAATAATTAAGCAATGAATAGTCAGGCAGAAAGTTTAACCTTTTGGCAGAATAAAACCAGCGCCTTTACCGATGTTCATAAAATAGCTTTCCTTTTTGGGTGATCCTGGCATATAATTTTACGAAGCGGGCCGACACAGCTACCAAATCCTTCATCTCCAACATCAAAGTAAAGTAGAGCGAAGTATTCTTGAAGCCGTATTTTCTGTGCATCACCCCCTCTATCTGAGCATCCATCAGGTCTTCTATGGTGTTGAGAATGAGTTTTTTGCGGGTATTCACTTCTTTGACTACCTGAAAGTTTTTATTACCTACCTGCTCTTCCAGGTAGTCCAGAAAACCGGTCATCATCAGGTTCACCTTTCTGATACTTTCGTTCTGGGTTTCGGTGAGGGGTTTGTGGTTATTTTTTACATGGACGCTCCCTGCTTCTACAATCAGTTCCATAGACTGAAGTATGTCCTGCATCAGGTCATAGGTCAGCACATAGAGGTGGGCAGAAGTAGTTTCGTTGGATTTATTCTTGCGTATGATCTTAAACAAGCCACTCTTGACCATCGCATAGTCTTCATTCAAAGTATCCAGCAACTTAGACGACTTCTTCAGTACGGTTTTGTTTTCATCATGTAGGCCTTCTATGGTCAGGTTGAGGATCTTCTTGATGGTTGCCAGGGTAGTGGATACATCGGTTGAAAGTTGGTCCAGGGTTTCGTTCACATCCCGATAGTTGACATCCGAGCGTTTGATCTTGGTTTCCTTTTTTTCCAGTTTGACGGCATGGTATTTTGAGCTGCGGTAAATCAAATAAAACACCAGCAGCATCAGTCCCCCAGTCATCCACGCTCCCCCGTAATAGATCAGGGTGGCGAAAATTGCTGCTGCGCTTGAAGCCAGCACTGCCGTCATAAACCAACCTCCGATCACGTTCATCACGCCAGCGATACGGTATACCGCACTTTCCCGGCCCCAGGCACGGTCGGCCAAGGAAGTGCCCATGGCGACCATAAAAGAAACATAGGTAGTGGAGAGTGGAAGTTTCATGCTGGTGGCTGCCGCAATGAGTACGCTGGCTACCGATAAGTTGACGGAAGCCCGTAGCAAGTCAAAAGCAGCGCCTTCATTTTCCACACTGACTGTATTATTAGGCCTAAAATTATACGCTAGCCTACGCCTGGCCCTGCCCGAAAGCACACGGCGGAAAGTTTCTGTCGTCTTGCGGGCACCTTCCACTATGAAGCGGGCAAAGTTGTTGGTGCTAAACCTCTCATCTGTTTCGGACTGGCTTCCCAGATTGACTTCTGTTTCGGTGACTGATTGCGATTTCTTGGAAAACCAAAGGGTGAGCACCATTACGACTCCGGCAAGCAGCAAGAGAAAGTAGGGGGTGGGCACTTTGCCTGACATCGCTTCCATAGAGAAAGCTTCAGGGCCCAGGCCTGATCCGTTCCAGGCAGCAAAGGATTGCCAGCCCGCGATTGGGACACCAATAAAGTTGACTAAGTCATTACCGGCAAAGGCCATCGCTAGGGCAAAAGTACCGAACAAAACCACTACCCGCAGGATGTTGACACCGTTGCGTTGCAGTACATACATAAGCAATGAACAAAGCAGGAGGGTTACTAGGACAGAAACCCAGAAATTAGCCTCCAGAAAAGCTTTGGCTTCGGCAAACCAAAGCTGATAGAACTGCATATCCTCCGGTGCTACCCCAGAGATCATCGCGCCCATTCCTTTGTACATCAGGAAAAAAAGCATAGCGGTAATGGCCAGTCCAGACCATATTGCGCCGATGTATTTCAGCCGTTTTTCGTAGTGGAAGGAAAACAACACCCGGGAGACATATTGCACCAGCGCACCGATGGTAAAGGCGATGACTACCGATAGTAATATTCCACTCACAATTTCCCCCGCCTTCTCCCAGTTCATGAAGCCAATAATCCCCTCCTCATGATTATTCACATTGAAAAGGTAATTGAGCGGGGAGTTATCGTGAATCGTCTTGATGGTAGACACTGCGAAGGAAGCTCCCAGCATTTCAAAAACGATAGATACGGTGGTGGAGGTGGGTAAGCCTAATGTATTGAATATGTCCAGCAGGATGATATCGGTAATCATGACTGCCAGGAAAATGATCATGATCTCGTTGAAATAGAAATGCTCCGGGTTAAAAATGCCTTTGCGTGTCACTTCCATCATACCTCCGGATGACATGGCGCCAAACAAAATACCAGTAGTAGCCACGATCAGAATTACCCGGCGTTTGGCTACTTTGGAGCCGATGGCTGAATTCAGGAAGTTCACGGCATCGTTACTTACGCCAACCACCAGGTCAAAAACGGCTAGTATGGCCAGGAGCGCCACCGCGAATAGATAATAGTTCTCCATTTTGGACGCAAAAGTATCAAATCTTTTTTAAAACCCATGAATGAAATTTACGGCTTCTTCTTAATGCGAATACAAATAGGAAAGCCCGGATTACTCACTGGATTTTTAGCAAGTGTAGCCGTAGTTTCATGCGCAACTAAAGTTTGCCTCAATAAAATTGAAATCATTATGAAGCATCTTTTAATCCCATTAGACATTATTCTGATTTATTTTTAAAAGACTTAGAAAAGAAAACATTGCACTATCCTCATTGTCATTCCGTAGCGTAGCGAGGAATCTTTGCCAAGCAGCTGCTCCACAGTGGCCGATAAGCTGACTTTCTTGAGGGCCACCACGGAGTGGCAAAGATCCCTGACGGGATGACCAAACGGCTTATTTTTCTTTCTTTAGTTGTTGTAGCCAGTAAAAAAATCGGAATAATGTCTATTCCTTCCGAAAACTTTACTAACCCTTATCATTAGTACTTTTTGTAGAACAAGACCTCAGTTTGGGTAAGGATAGGCAGCATTAAGCTTAAAAGGAGTTTTCTGCCCCCATACAATAAAACAGATGTATATTACTGATTATTACCAGCTTGCAGGCTTGTTTACTTTACTGGCACAATTCTTTCGCTTTATCACATTGATTTTTTAATATAATTCTAACCATTAATTTTTTGAGTATGAAGCGTTCAGTCATAGCCCTGGTTGCCTTAGCCACTTTTTCTTTCACTACGATAGGCGCCCAGGCTACTCCCAACACTTATCAACAAGCAGCAACGTTAATCCTTGTCCAAGATCAAAAGAAAGAAATCAAATACGAAGATTTACCGGAAGCGGTCAAGACCTCATTTGAAGACTCGCAGTTTAGCACCTGGGAAGTATCCAAAGTAAATGAAGTAAGTGGGGCAGGAGATACTACCTATGAAATTACCATTTCTGACGGTACCCAGGAAGGCACGATTAGGTATGATAAAGAAGGTAATATGATCCAATAGAAATTCTTAATCCAAATCTTGTCATGTCGCTGACAAGTGAGAGAAAACCTGTTCCAGATGGAGCAGGTTTTTTTGGTTAATACATGAGGTGGAATGACGCTTCCCCAGCGGTTCTCTCTTCTCAGTGGGGCCTTCTTTTGAAGCCACGTCTCCAAAAAGCAGAGCCCTCCGCGCTGGGCGCACCAACCTGGCCTGGCAATAGGCAAGAACCGTGCTTTCAGGGCGGCGGTGTGTTCCACGCTGGGTCCTCTGAAGCAAAAGATTCCGCTGAGAAAAGAAGAAAAGAGAAAGGGTGTCGGAGAAAAATAATTGTTCCGCTTATAAAAAGATAGCCGGGAAGTGAACATATCTTTAGCTTAGGGAGTAATATAACAAACGAATTTTTAACACAAAGATAGTAATGATGAACTGGAATGAAGTAATCAAATATGCCAATCAAGGAAGCCCTGCACCGGACAAAAGAGTTGAGAAAACCGATGAAGAGTGGAAAGCTCAGCTGACACCTGCGCAATACAAGATTGCCCGGCAAAAAGGTACTGAACCCGCTTTTTCGGGTGAGCTTTGTCATGCCCATGAGCCTGGTCAGTACGCCTGTATCTGCTGTGACACGGTACTCCTTGACTCTAATCTCAAATTTGACTCCTCCTCGGGCTGGCCCAGCTTTACTGAACCGGTAAAAGACAATGTGATCAAGTACGAGAAGGACACTGCTTACGGCATGGTAAGGGTAGAGGTGATGTGTAATGTTTGTGACTGCCACCTTGGCCACGTATTTCCCGACGGCCCAAAGCCTAGTGGTTTGCGGTTCTGTATCAACTCGGAGTCTATTCAATTACTGAAAGAGGCAGAGTAAGGTTATGCGTTATCTAGAGTTTAGAGTCATGGTGTAAATAATTCACTATTTTTTATGATAACAACATGCTTCTTAACACAAGAGATAAACCATCATGGATATCAGTACCCCAAAAATGGGTGAGTAGTATGCTGACTGAAGGGTACTTTAGATAATAGATGCAAAGGAGCGATTGTATGGCATATAAAATTTTTGGAGCTTTAATTGATACTTTCCAAATCTGACATTCTTCTCAAACCTATATGAAGATTTTTATTCTAGTGTATCAAAGGATAAGAAATGTGCTATGGGCCATCATCGTAGCTTATATGCTAGGCTTACACAATATGTACCGGCAAGAACAGAAGTCTCCCGATGATATTGTAATCAAAATTATTGATGATGCCGGGCAGGAGGACAATGCACCTAAAGATTAGTAAGACTGCTTTTCAAAGTGTCATTGCGCGGGAAGTGGTGATATAATCCTCCGTCTCCAGCTTCTCCGCCGGGGTGCCAGATTGCCAACAGGCAGGCTGGGCGTCGGGAGAATAAGACGATTTGAGGAAAGTTAAGTGCGTTTGCGTAAAATTATCTGGCGCACTGCTGTTTGTCCCGGTACTTATGTACCCCGCCATCCCGCGCATTGGTTGAGTTCCTGGGAATATAGTAGTGCGCCAACATGCGGGGTACATGAGTACCTGGTCTTTGGGTAGTGCGCATCCATGCGCAATGGTTCAAAACTTGCTTTTAATACTGCGCCGCATGAAGCAGAGCCAGGAAGGTATTTCCTTAACGGGATAGATAGCCCTACTACCCTTCAAAAGCACCCTAAGTATTTCGGTGGCCTACAAAAGTGTAGATAGTATATCAATTGTTAAATGCATTCCTGAACTGACAAAGCAGTGTTACTTCCATTTTCTGACAACCGTTTCATTTTCAGTAGGAAAATCTTCCGGTATCTCCTGCGTAACCTTGCCGGTAGCAGCCCATTCCGCGCCTCGCTGTAGCGTGGTAATGAACCCTGCGCATTCCATAGAATAGTCAAAGTGTCCTAAGGTAGTGTGAAAGATACGGCCCTCACCGTAATTGATGGCCATCAAAGTAGGTACATCTTGTCCCATACCTTTCACCGAGGGGTCCCAGGGAGGCGCATTGCCCTCTACATCCGAGTAAGCAGTAGCCAGGATGGTTGCGTTTTCAAATGGCCCTCTCATGCGCTCATACATTTCATCTTGGGTGTGCATCCACTTTGTTGGTAATCCTTGCATAATAGGGTGCTCGGGCGCGCGGGAGGTAATGACAAATTCATACTCTTTCCCATGCGATCCACACATGCCTGCGGAAGGGTCTTTTTCCAACTCACCGGCATCATTATAATAGACATAAGGGCCGGTGGTACTATCACGGCCACCCCAGGCACCCAGGGCAATCATTTTGTTGTATTCTGTCCAGTCGCCCCAGGCATTGTCGGCAGCATGCACAATGACCAATCCGCCACCCTCGCTCATGTACTTTTCAAAACTTCGCTTGGTGTCATCCGGCCATAGCGGTGAGTCCGCACCCAGATTAGAAATTACAAGATCATACTGGTTGAAGTCAATAGAGAAGCGAGATGTCTTTATGGGTTTGTCGGATATGCCATAAGCAGTGGAATCCAAAGGATAGCTTTCTATGAAGGAGGTATATGGCTCTGGCCGGGATTGGTTATATTTGATACCAAGCCAAACCGAATCCATGCGATTGATTTCTACATCAAAGAGACCGGTCTGTTCCAGATAATCCTGCATCATCATGGTGGTTTTAGGCCATATGTAATGGTTGTTCTGGCCATCAATAATCAAGGCTTTGAGTTTTGCAGGCGGGGCTTCTTCCTGAGTAACCTGTTGATTACCCTGGCTGCATGCGGAGGCCAGGAATAACAGTGCAATAATCCAGTTGAGTTTTATCATTTTTGTTTAGGTTATAGTCAAGCAGCCAATATTAGACAATGGCTGGAAAAGAATAAAATTAAGCTAACATTGTTACACCTACAAAAGTATCAGTGAAAACAGCACCACAAAATACAAAAAGCTTCATCTTTACGCTGTCCGAATTGATGCTAACAACGATCAGTTCCTTAATAGGAAACCCAGCGTGGGGCGGCTAGGACAGTGGTGATCATGTACACGCTGCAAATAGCCGGACTTCAAAGTGGTAAAGTGCTCCACACTGGGATTCCTTCTCCGCCTAAGGCGGCTACGGAATGACGGGTTGGGAGAATAAAAAAAAGCTAACCTGCTCTGTCATCCTGTAAGGATCTTATGCTCTTTACAATCCCTGAGCTTAAACCTGACTTTAATGTGGTAAAGTGCTCCACATCGGGGTCCCCTAGCTGCGCTACGGAATGACACTGAAGGGGGTGTGAGATTACCCCAAACCCTCAAGATGCTGGCTGATATTGGCGATGACCTGTTCAAATCCTTGTACTATCTTTGCCCTCTCAGGGGCTAGTGCATCTGTTGAGGCACCGGAGGCTACTCGCTGGCGGGTATCCTCCAGGCTTTGATAAAAAGTCCCCAGGCCCAGCATATTAAACATCACATTGGCCTTATGAATGATATCCCCCAGCCTTGAGGTGTCGTTGGCATCCAGAGCATTGAGGTAATCTTCCCGGTAAGTTGGCAGGGAGTTGAGGGCCAAGGTATAAAACCTTTGCTTGTGCTTTAGCGAATCCCCGAAAGGCTCTTCCGCCCGAACAAAATCAGGTACGAAATCATCCGCTTGGGGTTTGCCGTTGGTAGCCACACTTCCAGTTAGCTCCTGTGTCATAGACGCTTCCGGGCTGGCTTGTTGCGCAGTAAATGAGGATATCACCTGCATCAAATGGTCTGGATCAAAAGGTTTATTAATGTGGGCATCAAAGAGGTTTTTGCCGTTCTCCTGCACTTCTTCCACCGAAGTATCCGCCGTAAGGATGATGATAGGCACCGAAGCATAGTGCTTGTTGAGCTTACGAATGCGGCGGCTGGCTTCTACGCCATCCATTTCCGGCATACGCTTATCCATCAGTATGAGGTCATACTGTGTTTGTTGCGCTTTATCCAGGGCCTCTATTCCGTTGACAGCCTCATCGGCCTGCAACGTCCACCAACTTTGAAGATGCTCCTGCAACAACATGCGGTTGACCTCCGCATCCTCAACCAACAGGATTTTGATCCCCAGTGGCTTAGCACTATTTTTCCGAGAAGCACCTTCATGCTTCTCCATATAAGCATGTTCTGTCTCACTCAGCTTGGGTTCATTTCCTATTTCTTGCCGTATGGTAAAATGGAAGATAGAGCCGTCACCTTCTACGCTCTCTACTTCAATATCACTGCCCATCAACTGCAAAAGTGACTTAGTAATGCTAAGCCCCAGCCCGGTGCCCCCGTAGCGGCGTACAGTACTGCTATCGGCCTGGCTAAACTTATCAAAGATCTTTTGGATTGTTTCTTTGGAGATACCAATGCCGCTATCTTTTACTTCAAAAAGGAGAATAACGCTATCCTCTTCCTGCTTGCTCAAACTTACCTCCAGGGTAATCGTACCTTTTTCGGTAAACTTATTAGCGTTACTGATTAGGTTGTTTAACACCTGTGATAGTTTATGCGGATCACCTTTGAGCGCTTCAGGAACATCATCAGATATTTTAAATCCTAAGGTATTTCCTCTTTCTTCGGCAGAAGGCAGATGCGCCTGCCGCAGGCTGTTGGTTAGGGTAGACAAACGATAGTCAACATCTTCCAGCTCTGCTTTGCCGGCTTCTATTTTACTATAGTCCAGGATATCATTGATCAGGGCCAGCAGGCTTTGAGAAGAGAACTTTAGGGTATTTAGGTACTTCAACTGATCGGGGCGGGGGGAATTTCTTAACAGTAGATCGTTTAACCCGATGATGGCACTCAGGGGGGTGCGGATTTCATGGCTCATGGTAGCCAGGAAATCCTCCTTGACCTTGGCGGCATGTTCGGCGTTTTCTTTGGATTGGTAGAGGGCCTCTTCGGCTTGCTTACTATCCGTAATATCTATATTCATGCCTACGTAGCCCCGGAGGGTTCCATCTGGGTTCTTCAAGGGCACGGCACGCACGGTAGTCCATCGCCATTGCCCACTTTTATGATGGGTCCTATACACAATATCCATCACTTCTTTTGCCTTAACAGACTTCTTCCAATTAGTTTTAGCAAATTCCCGGTCTTCAGGATGTACCACGTTGAGCCATCCTTCACCCTTCAATTCGTGATAGGTCTGTCCGGTAAATGCCCGCCATGTAGGGGAATCTTCCTCTACCATACCTTTGGCATTGGTAGTCCATACCATTTGCGCGCTAGTCTCCACCAGCTCCCGGAACTGCTCCTCGCTCTTACGCAGTTCTTCTTCGGACTGTTTCCTGGATGAGATATCAATAAAGGTAATCACCACGCCCCCTATCCGGTCTTCGGCGCTTCGGTAGGGCAGCACCCGGCATAGGTAGGTCCTGCCTTGCTGGTCTTGTACTTCCCTCTCTTTGGGCACGAGTTTGTCCAGCACCTGCCGGGCATCGGGGATCAGTTCATCATAGCCCAGCTGATGGGTCTGGTCAGAGATAAGCCGTCCCCGGTCGGCCATCCGTATATTGAACAAGTCAGTGACCCGGGGCGTAAAGCGCAGTATGCGCAGGTCCCTGTCCAGAAAAAGCGTAGCGATATCAGTAGAGGTGAGCAGGTTCTGCAAGTCGTCGGAAAGCTGGGCGAGTTCTTCTACTTTGTGGCGGTTTTCCTGGTTGAGCGTGCTCAGCTCCTCATTCATGGATTGCAGCTCTTCCTTACTGGTTTCCAGTTCTTCCATGGTAGAGCGTAGTTCTTCATTGGCCGACTGTAGCTCTTCGTTAGAAGCTTTCATTTCCTCCTGGCCGGTTTCGTATTCCTCAATGACCGTCTGCACACGCTGCCGGTTCATTTGCAGCTCTTCATCCAATGCTTTCACCCGGGCGATTTGTGCCTCTTCCATGGTGCCGGGGGTTTTGCTTTCCTTTTCAGCGCCTGCTTCATCATATTCCTCAAACATCAGCAGGATGAACGGCTCTTTGGAAGGCTCTTCAATAAGCCGGGCGGAGATGATTAGCTGGCGCTCTTCTCCTTCCAACCGGACACGCAAAGCAGGGGAGCGGATGAAATCTTTTTTTTCACGGGCGGCATAGAGGGCAGAGCGAAGCTCCAGCTGTAGCTCAGGCCGTATGAGTTGGAAGACATCCCGGCTGGGCTCGCCCCCGCTTACGGTTAGGTAGCGCCCGGCAGTCTGGGATATATGTACCACCTGATAATCAATACTGAGCAAGAGGCTGGGCGGCGCATAGCGTTCTACCATCTGGTGGTGCAATGTTCCAAAGGGTTTTATCGCAGTACTTTTTTCGGCAGGGATAACTTCAGGGGAATGGATATGCGCCTGGGGAAAAACCGACAGGCGGGGCTCCGGCCCGGGTACATTCAGTTTGGCAAAAATAGCGTGGTCCTTACTCTGAGTACGAAAAAGCTCATTGTTTTCCAGGTTTTCGGCAGACCCCAGTAGCAGAAAACCATCAGGGCTGAGGGCATAGTGGAACAGCTCAAACACCTCCTGTTGCACATCCCGCTTAAGATATATGAGTAAATTGCGGCAGACAATCAGGTCAATGCGGGAGAAGGGCGGATCGGCCAGCAGGTTATGGGGGGCGAAGATCACCTGCTCCCGCAGCTCTTTGCGCACGCGGTAGCCCCCGTCTTCTACGAAAAAAAAACGGCGCAGGCGTTCCTCGCTCACATCTAATTTGATATCGCCCGGATAAAATCCATCCCGCGCTTTCTTCAAAGAATGCTCGTGCAAGTCAGAGGCAAATATCTGTATGGCAGGGGCGACATCAAGGCGGCCGGCTTCTTCGGTGAGCAACATTGCCAGGGAATAAGCTTCTTCACCACTGGCGCAGCCTACCGACCATACCCGCACCTGCTCATCCGGCTTTTTACGATCAAAAATTTGCGGCACCACCGTTTCTTCCAATTGGGTATACACTTCAGGATCGCGAAAAAAGCTGGTCACGTTGATCAGGAAATCATCTGAGAGGGCACGCACTTCCTTCGGGCTTTCGTGCAGCAGTTTAAGATATTCCTGTAGTTGCTCTATCTGAAAGAGTTGCATACGACGCTTTAGACGACGGAGTATGGTTGAATCCTTATACCGGCTAAAGTCCCGCCCGGTGCGGCCCCGTACCTGGGCGAATATTTTTTGTATGAGTTGGCTTTCTTCCTGATCGGGCTCCTGTCCTTCCAGTGATTTGAGCTTAGGCCGGGTAGATATAAACCTGAGAATGTAAGGAGGGATTTCCGCCAAGGGCAGTATCATATCTATCTGGCCGGTAGAGATAGCGCTCTGCGGCATACCATCATACTCCGCTTCCCGGGGGTCTTGTACAATAGTAAGCCCGCCTTTTTCTTTGATTTCTTTGATACCCAGCGTACCATCGGAGCCAGTTCCGGTAAGGATTATCCCTATAGAATTGCCATCATGGGTTTTGGCCAGGGTACGAAAGAAATGGTCAATAGGTGCCCGGTCGCGGCGATTTTCCTCCAGATCGCTCAGGCGCAAGTGGGTATCCACGCTATTCAGGTTACAGTTAGGGGGAATGATATATACATGGTCAGGCTCCAGGGCAATGGTTTCGTTCACCTGCTGCACCGGTATCTTGATGTGGGGTTGTAGCAACTCTGCCAGCGCACTTTTATGTTCGGGAGAGAGGTGCACTACGACCACATAAGCCAAGCCGCTGTCTTGTGGTACCTGGGAGAAAAAAGTCTTTAGGGCAGTCAATCCCCCGGCAGAAGCACCGATGCCAACGATGGTCAAAGGCTTAACGCTGGTAGTTTGGGCAGATTTTGGGGTAGAATTAGTCATTAAAACAGGATGGCTTAGAAGTATAAATTATTGGCGAAAAGGTAACAAACACTTGTTATTTTTCTACAAATAAGAAAGATTATTTTTCAGTATAAGAATAGTTATTTTCCACAAGACATAAAGAATGGCATTAGGTTTATATTATTAACTCAATCATAGAAAATAAATAGTAAAAAAGTCAATGCTGATGTGCGCTGGATGAAGCGCTCCTGTTTAATTCAACCTCAAAGTAGTAAGCTTGTTTAATATTCATTTTCAAATAACATCCCCCCTTATGTCTAAATAGGGCCTTCAGCGTGAGGCCCCGCGTGGAACGCCCCGCGTGGAACGCCCCGCTGAGAGATGACGTTCGGGAGACATGAAATCCTCTGCCGCAGCCTCTTAATATCGTCGGGAGACATGAAATTCTTATCCTCCTCAGAATCACCGCCAGGGACTCTGAGAAATTAGTGCACTTAATCTAAGCGTTCTCTGCGACAGGTCTAATGCTCCGCGACAGGTCTAATGCGGGCAACGCTGAGAGAGTATATAATCACACGAGCACCAACTCTGTAAAAGCTGTAAAGTGGTAGATTATTATCAATTATCCCTTGCATCTATTTATCATCGTTTTGTTTGGCGTTTCTCGCTTTATTCATCACATATTCCAGACTGATTTCAGAGCCATCCTGTCTTTTGCTCTCATCAGCCGCTTCCATAAAAGCATAGATTTCCAGCGTTTCTTTGGGGGCTACCGGAGGCTTTCCTGATTCAAAGAACTCAGCTATTTTGTAGGCCAGTGGTTCGTATCCCTCATAAGTACCAAGATTGATGGTATCTTTTGTACCGAAGGCAACGCCACCATAATCATGTTTTCCTGTCCTGCTTCCCCGGAAAGTTCCCAGACGCCCGTCACTCCAGGTGCCGACCACAATATCCGTATCCGGTGTGGCAAAGCGCTGAACCCTTTTGCAACCGGTGCCCATGACAGTGAATAAAATCTCTACCCCATGAATGCCGTACCAAAAAAGATCAGGGTGATGCTCCTCCAGGCTGGCTGGACTGAAAGTCATGGCGCCGGTCACTTCCCCGGCAATCTGCTCATAGCGCACTTCCTGCGCTTTTTTCAGGTATCTCAGAGAGGAAGAAGAAAAAATGGCAGTTTGGTATTCTTCTGCCGATTCAAATAAGGCGATGGCATCATGTAAAGAAGCCGTCACCGGTTTGTCTACAAACATCTTCTTTCCTGCTTTAAGTACCTGTAAAGCCTGTTCCAGATGGGGGCGCCCGTCATTGGTTTCCAGTAGTACCACATCTGACTTTTCCAGCAGTTGGCCTATGGAATCAACAATCTCCACACCCATTTCCTTGACCTGGGCAGTATATTCCGGAATGCGCTTTATACTGCTGGCGATATCTTTACTTCCTTGTGGATAAGCGGCGACCACTTTGTAGCCATTGAGCCGGGAATCTTGTTGGGCAGCGTTAAACATTTTGGTAAAAGCAGGGCTGTGTGAGGTATCTAAGCCGATGATGCCGATCCGTTTTCCTTTAGGAATATTTTGCATGGGTAGTGAATTAAAGTGGGGTAAACTCAGGGCAATTCCTGCCGCACCGGCTTGTTTGATAAAAGTTCTTCGTTTCAGATTGTTTTTCATAATGGCAAACTTGTGTAGGTCAAATTACTTTAGGGGACAATATAAAACTAAGTTGACTTAATGAGACAAACTACCCAAAGTTTTTGACTGGTCTATGCTGAAAGAAAGAAAAGAAGTCGCAGAAGATGGAAAAAAGCAATATATTATAATTGCCGAATTGCTTCATATACTACTTAAGTATAGATAAATTAAGTGTTAAAATAAATTACGGTATTTATTGAAACGTGGATTCAAGTGATAAATGCAACTTTTCCTTCACTGTTGATTGCAAGAGCATAAACTTCATTAGGAGATTTGAACTCGAATCTTTTTCTAGGTCTATTGTTTAGTTTATCTACCGCCTGTTGGACGGCTATATTATT
>JBBSOG010000105.1:0-14286 GCA_038259985.1 Cytophagales bacterium | reverse complement strand
TTACCATTATAGTATTGAAAATCTCTATGGTTTTCATGGCACCCTGAAGTTGTTCGCAAAACTAACTTAATGGGGTGCCTTCTCTTTTCCTAAATTCTGTCCGAAGTATTGTCCGAATATGTTTAGTCAAAATACAATCCCAGCATTATTTAATTGGTGATATCATGCGTACTTTGGAAAGTACTTTATTTTTAAAATGAGCCGTTATCTTTGTTCTTTAAAAGTCTGCAATAAATAGAAGACTAGGATATACTATAAAAAAAAGATGAAAATACGTAAAAAATACAGACCTTTGGTACTTAGTTTTTAAGTTGAAATTCCTGAAGCTTATTTTATATCTAATTTAAGGCAAATGTTGACAAACGTACAAAAGCGCATATCCCTTATCTTAACACAGCTTATTTGATCCAGGTGAATGGTAAATTTAATCATATCCTTATACTCCAATAATATATGGCCGAACAGCAAAAAGGAGCTTTAGGTAGAATACTGGAACATTCCATTAACGAGTTTTATATTTTTGATATTGATACGCTTGTTTATAAATATGTTAGTAAGGCGGCCATTGATCACCTTGGTTATAATGAGGAAGAATTGCTAAAGCTAAGTCCTCCGGATATCACCGCCCATTTTACAAAGAAGGCTTATAAAAATCTGATTCGCCCCCTTCTCAAGCAGAAGATTAAAGAAGTAAGCCTGGAATCTTATCATCTCCGAAAAGATGGCAGTACTTATCCGGTAAGAATCCAACTTCATACTTTAGATTACCTGGGCAATAAGGTGCTGGTGGCTATCGCGGTAGATATTACTAAAGAAAAAACTGCTGCTGAAGAAATAGAAGAAAGTAGGCACTTCATAGAAAGTTTTGCAGATACCTCCCCGGAATTATTATATGTCTTTGATTTTTTGAAAGGTGACTATGTTTATTTCAGCAATCACATCAAAGAGATGCTGGGCTATGAGGTGGATGATGTCCTGAATGGGAAAGAAAAACTCTTCACTAAGTTGCACCCTAATGATTTTCAGAAAGTCGCTTACAATTTCCAAGAAAAAATCAAGTCTATCGGTGATGACGAAGTAGTGGAAACTGAATACCGTGTACAGCATCGGGATGGGCATTGGGTTTGGCTATCAAGCCGCGATAAGCCTTTTAAAAGAGATGCTCATGGAAATGTAATCCAGACGGTGGGCACAGCGCAGGATATCACCCGCAGGATGCAATATGAACAACAACTTGAAAAACAAAATGAAGAACTGAAAAAAACTAATGCCGAGTTAGACCGCTTCGTTTATAGCTCATCCCATGATTTGAGGGCCCCGCTGGCTTCTGTACTCGGGCTAATCAACATTGCTTTGCTGGAAAACTCTCCTGCGGAGAAGGATGTCTATATCAAGCTGATGGAAACCAGCGTCAACCGCCTTGACCGTTTTATTCAGGATATTATCAATTATTCGCGTAATTCTAGGTTAGAAATAGATCATGACGAAATTGATTTCAAACAGTTGCTGGAAGAAACCATTGATAACTTAAACTTTATGGATGATGTAAATGCCATTCAGCTTACCTCTTCTATTGAAGCCAAAGTGCCTTTTTCATCTGATCACCGCCGACTTACCGTTATTTTTAATAACTTGATTAGTAATGCTATACGCTACCGAAGCCGTAGTGTGGACCAGTCCTATATCCATATTCAGGTAAACACTACACCGGAATATGCACAAATCACCATTAGCGACAACGGCATTGGCATTGCCCCTGAGCATCAGGCCAAAATTTTTGATATGTTTTTTAAGGCAAGCAACGAGAAACATGGCTCCGGCATTGGCCTTTATATTGTGAAAGAAACTATGAACGTGCTCAATGCTACGATCACCGTAGAATCCAAAACCCGCGTGGGAACTACTTTTACATTGACGGTTCCTAATCTGGCAGTAAAAGCATAACCCATCAACCCATGCCCGGTATTTCCGTAAAGAGGTTTAAAACATCCTCTCAACAGATTGATCCATGATACAAGCGATTGGCCTTTTCTTGCTTTCTTTACTATTATTTTTTGCTTGCCAGCCAAAAAATGAAGCACAAAAAATTATTGATCAGGCCATTGCCAAACATGGAGGGGCACAGCTCAGCCATGCCCAACTCAGTTTTGATTTTCGTGAGAGGCATTACGAAGTAAAGTTGAACCAGGGACAGTTTCAGTACGAAAGTATGTTTGAAGATTCTTTGGGCAACACATTGCATGATGAACTGGATAATGAAGGCTTTAGCAGAAAAGTTAATGGAGAGGAAATAAACCTTTCCGAAGAAGATAATAGCCGTTTTACAAATTCCTTAAACTCTGTGGTCTACTTTGCCCTGCTTCCCTATTACTTAAACGATCAAGCGGTCAACAAAAAACTACTGGGCCAGACAATGATCAAGGGAGAACCCTATCATGAAATTGAAGTTACTTTTAATCAAGAAGGGGGCGGTGCTGACCATGAAGATGTGTATATCTATTGGGTACATCAGCAAAACAAGACCATGGATTATCTGGCTTATTCTTACCATACCGACGATGTAGGGACCCGCTTTAGAGAGGCTTATAATGTGCGTGAAATTGGAGGCATCCGCTTTGCAGATTACATCAATTACGAGGGCACATTAGAAAACTTTTCCCTGGAAGATTACGAAACGCTCTTTGAAGAAGGAAAAGTGAAGGAATTTTCGCGGATAGAACTGAAAAATATAGAGGTTTTAACCGACGAAAGTGAACTTGCTGTAATCGGTCAGTAGACTGAGATTGATAGGTGTTAATGTAATTCATCAAAAAATTCTTAAGCTGGACGGGATTTCATTTTACCTTCTTCAATCAGTTTCACCCCTCTAAAACCTTGCTCAATCCCATCTAAAACTTCCTGTTCAACGTCTTTGGTATTTTCTTTTACCTTCACAAATCCCAGGTTTTTGATCAGTTCCAGGAAAAAAGGATATTTATTATCGGGAATCTTCAGCGTAATTTGCTTCATAAGTTATTATTTGATTAGCATTAAAATATCATCCAAGATGATATGAAGATAACCATTCTCGGTTGGAGAAAAAAAGATGCGTGCATACCCAATTTTTTATCTAAGGATATACATTTTACCAAAGCCATTCTTAAATCCCTTGTCCCCGGCAGTTTCCCTTAGTTCTATGGCTTTGCCATTGCTACGGATAATCACCCGGTACAGATAAACCCCGTTGGCCAGTTGGTCGCCAAACTCATCCCTGCCATCCCAGGCATAATCGGTAATATTGTTTCCGATACGGATAAGGCCCAACTCATCCTGGGTGATTTCGCGGACTACCTTGCCACTTACCGTCATGATCTGCACTTTGAGTTGGTCGGGAATTTCGTTCCCAGTGAGGGTAAATACAAAGCGGGTACTGGTAGAAAATGGATTGGGATAAGGATAAAAATTGGTGATGGTAGACTCGTTGATGATCTCAAAGTTCACTTCATAGGGCTGCGTACCGGAAGCATTTCCGCTGGCATCTTCGGCTTGTACACTCAGCGTATAGATACCATCTTCCAACTGGGCAGGCTGGAAATTTATCTTGAATGGTTCTTCACCTTCCGCAGGCGACCAGCTTATTTCCTTGCCAGATAATGGGATGCGTTTCATCTGGGTATCTGCGGTACGTGCATTGGTAGCACTTCCCTTTGCGTCTGCTACAGCTTCCTGTTTGCCCAGGAAAATATTGATACCGGTGGTGTCCTGCTTTTGCAGATAAGGGTTTTCGTCCCGGATTTCTATGGTGATCATCGGGCTGGGTGCCACGATGTCGCCGTCCAGAATATAAGTACCGTCAAAAGCTACGTCTATGATGGGGTTGAGCTCATCCCCACTCACTTCTACCAAAGAAGGAATCTGCAAGACGTTATTGCTGTACGATTGCTCCCGCTGTATGCGAGGGTTGACGTTGACCACCAAATCACTGGTCCCAATATTATTCAACGTACTGAAAGGAACCTGGAAACTCACAGTATCCCCTGCCTGGGCTGCTGCTACTTTGAGGGTATCGCTCAGCATACGTCGGCTATCCTGGTTAAACCAACTGTAGGCCACTTGTAGCGAATCTGCAAAGCCCTTATTGGAAAGATTATAGAACTGGAAAGGAATGGTGAGCGCTTCCCCTTCCTGTTTGGCCAGTGTTTCTGAGAAGTTGTTTTCAGAAAGTAAAATCCCTTCCGGCACACCCTGATAACTGATCAGCCAGTAGTCCAACTGGGCAGGGGTGCGATTGATTACATCTTCCAGGTCAATTTGCAAACGCAGGTAAGGGTATTGCCCCGCATTGATAGCCGACAGGTCTACCGTTCCTGATAAAGCAATATTACTAAGCAGTACTGTCCGGGCACCTGCTTCAGTTTCGCCAATCACGGATACGCTGACGACATCCGCCTCTTCCCGCTGGGTAACATTCAGGTTTATGCTTTCCCAACTACTGGCCGGACCAATTCGCTTGCTGGCAATACTTCCGCTACTCAATTTACCATTGATTTTTTGCTTCAAAGAAATAAGCTGTTCGGTAGGTGGCGTTTGGCTTGTGGGATCAGCCAGCTTGATGGTAGCCGTGTTGGCAGGTGCACCCTTTCTACCAACGATAATGAGCGGTTCGCCACTTTGCAGGGAAGAAATAGTCGTCGCTTTGATACCTACTTCTTCTAATTTTGCTAAAGTAGCCGCCGGCCAGGAAGCATAATTCAGGGAACCAATATTGAAAATAACGAGTGGGTCACCTGCTTCAATAGCGTCTATCAAGTTGACCAGAATGCCATTGACAATTTGTGCGTTGGTATAGGTATTAACTACTTGCGGCCTTCTTCCGCAAGTATTGGGGTTTTGTAAATCAAAGCCAGGATATTCAATGGGAACATAGGTGTTTAGCGTATAGCGGTCAAAAACAAGGACGTTGAGGGAGTTCTCTTTGCAGGCAAAACCCGCATCGTTTAAGATAAGCGGCAAGCCGTTCACATATATTTGTTCTGACGTAGTACTATTGCTTGCCGCGCCTGATGTCTGCACTTCAATATCAACTTCCGTATCCGGGAATTCCCAGGTCTTACTGAGGGTATCTTTTTCCAGGTTGGTCACTTGGTTTTCGTTGAGTTGCTCAAAACTCAATTGCCCCCAGCCTTCCTCACTGCCACTTAGGTAAGTAAATGAACTCTGTGTCCACTGGTCTACTTCACCTTCTCGGAGTTCGGCATATTTGCTACGCCAATAGTATACGGTGCTGTCTTCTGTTATTCCTAAGTTTACCAGTTGCTGTATCAGCCCCTTGGCACTAAGGCTGAATTGCTGTTTGAGTGAGCTATCAAAGATATATGACGTATCTATTTCCAGTAAATATTGTCGGGTATCGCTTTCTTTCAAGGTTTTCTGTAAGTCTCCGGCCTGTAATTTTAAATTCACCTGTCCTTGTGCTACTGTGGCATAGTCAGGAGGAGAAAGATGTACAGTGCCACCCAGCGGGATAAAATAGTCGAAATAAGCACGGTTGTTTCCCTCATTAAGTTCAGGAATAGAATCCGGACTGTCCATGATGATTTCAAAGCGGTTAGTACCTACTTCGTCTACTGCCGCTACAGTCGTTTCTTGCGAGTTGATAACAAACTGTAGTGTGTCTTCATACCTGACAAAAGGATAAGAAGACGGCCCATAATTGATTACTGTTCCGTTTGCCAATGTACGATTGACAGAAACCTGAAGTGAATCCCGGCGGGTGCTGCCAAAATTCCTGACCACCAGATTGATCGCAAAAGAGTCCGAAAACACGGTTACTGGGCCTTCCTGCAATGGGGTTACAAATACGCGATTGTCATTGATTTCCAGGTCTGGTTTGTCCCTTCCAAATAGGTTTACTGCCGGGTCACCTTGCATCACGGCTTGTCTTACCTGGGCGATGTGTACTTCCCAAAAGTTACCGTCCAGCTTTTCCATAAACCGACGACTGGCCTCATCTTTGATTTTTCCCATGGCACTGCCCACATAGGCTGAGTCGGTGAATGTAGCATAGAAAGCATCGGAAAAGCGTTTCAGTACGCTGGAAATCCCTTCCGCGCTATGCGCAATGACGTGCAGTGCCCCCCTGTCCGGGGTTTTGATCCAATCTTCGCCAAAAGTCTGGGCGTTGGCAAAAACATTCCCGGCATTACACCCATTCAGCAATATGGCGGGATATTTTCCCTTGTTTCTGTAGCCTAGTTCATCATTAGACACATAGCCGATTTCTATATCCGAAATAGTGGGGGAGGAGTGGCCAAAAAAAGTAATCAGGGAAAGTCCCTTGTTCACTTCGTCCGCGATGTTGATGAGTTCAGTTGCATTGTTTGATTTTTTGGATTGAACGGAAGCTTGTCCTCCCATGAAATCCCCTTCCGCTACTGCCTGAAAATTGTCTACATAGCGCCCAAATAAAGTCAGTTCCGCCAGGCTTACTCCACCACTCAAATGTACCAGGTGCTTTTTCCAGAGCGCCTCCCGGCTATTATTTTCCTGATAATCAGGAGAAAGCCCCCGGCTTTCCGATTCTTTTACTTTATCCAGATAAGCAGCCACATCCCGGGCACTCTGTGCATTAATACGGCCTGTAGGAATCGCTGAATTGTAACCATCGCTGCCAGCCAGCCCGGCAGTGAGTACCACATCTGAGCCGGGTATGCCCCCGGTAGGTACCAGATCGCGCAATGTAGTTGTAACCGGGTATGCCCGGTGATAATTATAGTTGACCGTCAAGCCTTTGCCAATGAGGAGGAGATGTTCAGGATTGCCATTCGTCAACATAAAATCAGCCATGCGGCGGATAGCCAGGGGCGTCACCTCACCATAGCTAAACTGATTATACACTTGGTCAATATCCATCAGCAGTGTATTAAAACCACCGCCTTCCGCCGAAGCCCGATACTCCTGGTATGCCCGCACGGGGTCACTGTAATTTCCGGCAGGTTGGTGCAATAGAGGGTGGGAAATCATGAGGAAATTAGCAGCGGTGCTGATGTTTTGAAAGCTAACTTTCCTGAGCAAAGGAATTGCCTGCGCACTGCCGATTAGCAAGCGACGGCTGGTTTGGGTATTGGGAACTACTGCCGTCGTATTTCCTGCTACCTGATTAAAGCCAATCCTCAGCACATTGTTTTCGTCGGTAATGTCCAAGAGGTAAGGGGAAGGGGGTACGTTGGCAATCTCCACATAACTTTTGGCGGATGGGTTAGGCACCAGTTCCAATGTCTTAGTGGGTAGATTTTCCGCGTTCGTTTGCTGAGGATACCTTAACCTGATATAAGCTACCGAAACATTGTCCGCTTCACCATTAATACCATTGACAGTCACCCTTATAACCAAGTTTCCTGCGCTAAGGTCGCTCCATGCCAAGTCTTCTGCTACCAGGAGATGATCGTAATAATCAAAATTGACTGGATTGAGTGGCCGTAAAGAAGCAGTAGAACTCCCTACCTGTATGGTCACGTCATGCTGACGGTTATTTCTGCCGGTCAATAAAATCTCCAGTTTGGGAAGTGGTCCGCTTACAAACTGTGCCGGGGCTTGAATAGAGAAATCCTTGCTTTGACCTCGCGAAATACGTGGCCCCGTCCAGCCTTCACCATAATCAAAAGTGCTGAGGTGCGCGATCACGCCGGAAAGCGACCCTAGCGGATACTGCCTGCCCAGGGAGTATTCATTAGCGAAAATTGCGCGTTTTTCTTCCCAATGGTAAGGTTCTACCGGAATTCCGCTGATATTGTTTTCCGCAAAGCTGCCCATCCGCTTACCGTTGACAGCACCTAACGACCAGGTTAGAAAGTAAGCAGTAGAGTCGGAGTATAAGTTGCGATAAGGATTAGGCTGTGCTTCATTGGGTACGTACAGTTCCCTGTCCTGCGTGCCATCGTTTCTTTGCCCATAAAATACCATGAAATCTGAAGGGTCAAAACTGGCATCCTGCTGTCCCTGAAAAAATACTGCCTGCTCTTGCCCACGGAAGAAAAGCTGCATCCTACGTGGGTCTACACTATTTACCGGAAAGCCTGCCGTAACCAAATCCTGATAAGTGAGCTGATAAATCCCTTCTTGTGCAATAGAAATTTTATAGTAAGACTGATTGTTGTTGATCCATTCATTGCCAAAGCGCTGCGCCTGTACCCGTGCAGGCCATAACATGCATAGCCCGCCAAGGAAGCAGCATATTATCGCCAATTGCTTTTTGATGTTGAACAAACTATTCATCCTCTTGCTTGCGGTCAATGCTAAATTTGAGAGAGAATACATGAGAATACAATGACTCAGAGCGGTCGCCAATGTCGGTCAGGGCATAGTCCACACTGATGCTACCTGCCTGAAAACCTATACCAAAATCGGGCTGGTAAGTACGGTAGGTGCTTCCGTCAAAATTTTTGATTTCCTGCACATTTCCTACACCGGCCCGCACGAAGGCAATATTTTTATAATCTATTTCCAAACCTGCCGAAGGGTCTATGGAGGCAAATTCAGACTTGAACAATACATTCCGCTGACCATCAAAAGTAAAGTGCAAATCGGTGGCAGCCAGCAAGCCAAACTTATTTTCCCAAAAGCGCCAGCTACGGGCAATTCCCAGAGAGGCTTTGGGCAGGGTCACTTCTATAGAATTGGCAGGTATCACATTGCCTGTCTGGGTATACACATCAGCCACCAAATCTGAGTTGTGTGTCCAGGCATTGAAAGTGCCGGTGATGTCATGCAGCATCAGCCCAAAGCGCCAGGCTTTCATCCGGTAAGTGGCCGCAGCATCCAGGCCAAAACCCCAGGCGTTAGCAAAACTCCCTACGGTACGGTGGATTACTTTGAAATTTGCGCCTATGCTCAAACCTTTCACTTTGGGGATTTCGCGGGCATAAGAGAAAAGAAAAGCATAGTCAGCAGCAGAAAAGAAGCGGATATTATCATAATTGATACGGCCATTGGCATCGTACAAAAAGCGGGTATCAGGAATATTATCCACGGCAAAGCGCACGACTGAAATGGCTAAGGCACTCACCGAATCCAGTGGCGTGGCAAAGCTGGCATAATCGTAATTGGCAATGCCGGCGAAATATTCGGCATGCATCAGGGAGACTTCGTATGGATGGGATAAATCGATGAGGCTGGCGGGGTTCCAGAAGCCAGCAGTTACATCATCGGCGACGGCCGTTTGGGTAGCAGCCATGCCCAACGCACGCGCCCCGGCGCCAATGGCCAGGAATTCATTACTATATTTTGGGGTATTGAGCTGTGCGTAGGCATTTCCGCTCAGGAAGACTACACTTAGCCCTATAAAAAGCCAACGCATGATGCTTAAACAATGTGGTTTGAAACTGTTGCAACCTACTCATTCACAACTTTTTAAACAAACAATTATTGTCGGCATTAATACACTTTTACTTACATGAAGAAATGGAGACGGGAGTCAGGAGATTGAAGACAGGATAGTTTAATTGAAGTCATGATTGGTAAAGAAGGCAAATTTTCAAGGGTTACCTCAGTAGTTTATGCAATGATTACTTCAGATAAAAATATGAAATTTGACACTGCGGGTCCACATATATAAAATTTAGACTGCTGACCCTACAGTTGTGATCAACTGTTGACTCGCAATACCTCTGAACTATCAGTATTACGGAGAATGCGTCCTCAAATATTTAATTAGACTTATCTCAAATAAGCTATTTTTTTAACGAAAGCTCCGTCAGCATGTTTATAATTCAAATTGAGTTTGTAGAACTAAAACAGAATATATTATGAATACGGATAAAAATGTAAAGGAGAAAGACGTGGCGCATTGCCCGATTTGCGATGCCAATGCCGTAGAACCCTGTCACGAACCTAAGACTCACGATTGCCCAAGAGGAGATGATAGGAAAGTGGATCATTAAAATGGAGTACATATTTCACGAAAAAGCCTTCCGCTGGTTAAAACAGGGAAGGCTTTTTCATGTAAGGCTGATTACTTTTTCCTACTGATTCTCGTAATGCTGCTGAGAAGAGGGTTGCACTTCACCTACTTCTTCCGATTCATGCTCTTCCGCGAAAAACTTGTTTTGCATCACCAGGATAATCGCTACGCCTACAAAAATGGAAGCATCGGCGATGTTGAAAATAGGCCAGAGCGCCATGTAATCACCGCCCCAGATGGGTACCCAGTCTGCTACGCGACCTTCCCAGATATCAACATAAAACATGTCAATGACCTGTCCGTGAAACCAGGGCGTTGAGGCATCATAAGGGGCATTGTCCAGCAAGACACCGTAAAAAGCACTATCCACCACATTGCCAATAGCTCCACCCAGAATCAGCGCTACCGACCATAACAATCCTTGGTGAACGCCTTTTTTGGCAAGCATGTACAGATAATAAGCAATACCTACCATCGCCAATAAGCGGAATATGGTAAGAATGAGTTTGCCATACTCAGAGCCAATCTGCATACCAAAGGCCATGCCCGGGTTCAGGGTATAGTGTAACTTGAACCAATCTCCAAAAACCGGAATTTGCCCAGCCATACCCATATCCATATTGAAATGTACCAACATCTTAATGGCTTGGTCCAGCAGGATAATTCCTAAACTTAACAGATAATACTTGTAATACTTCACTGTTTATTTGATTTAATGGAGAGTTCGATAATCCCTTCCAATGTTAAGCTTCTATTTTAATACGTATTTGCTGATCATCCAATTCTAACATACTGGCTTCATCAGTCAACTTGTCTACAACATCCAGGCTAAGTGCTTGTGTCTCAGCACAAATATAGTCTTTATAAGCCTGAACGGCATCATTCATGGTACTGCCATTTTTCTCAATCTTGATCCTGATCTTATCTTGAACATCCAGCCCAATGTCTTTTCGCAAGTTCTGGATACGGTTCACCAAATCGCGCGCCAAACCTTCTTTTTTAAGGTCATCAGTAACCGTAATATCCAAGGCTACGGTGATATTACCTTCTCTGGCGACCGACCAGCCGGGGATATCTTCCGAAGTAATCTCCACATCTTCTGCTGTCAAAGCAAGCTGCTGGTCAGATAGCTGGATTTTATAATGGTTTTGTTGCTCTAATTGGTTGATTTCATCTTGTCCCATTTGGGCGATCGCAGTGCTAATTTCCTTCATTTTAGGGCCGTATTCTTTGCCTAATTTTCGGAAGTTAGGCTTGATCTTTTTGATCAACACACCGGAGGCATCATCAATATACGCGATCTCTTTCACATTCACTTCCGAAAGAATAAGCTTTTCAACAGCACTAAGCCTTTCCTTGAATTCCTGGTTTAGCACCGGGATAAGTATTTTAGATAACGGCTGGCGGACCTTAATCGTATGTTGCTTACGCAGGGAATGCACCAGCGACGAAGCGACCTGGGCCATTTGCATCCTGGTTTCCAGTTCCTCATCTACCGCCTCAGTATGCACTGCCGGAAAATCAGTCAGGTGCACAGAATCTGTTTTTTCCTTTTGTGTAATAGCGTTCAAATCACGAAATAACCTCTCCGTGTAAAAAGGCGCTACCGGGGAAGCCAGCTTGGCGATGGTGATCAGGCAGGTATACAGCGTCTGGTAAGCCGCTTGCTTATCCTGGCCATATTGTCCCTGCCAAAAGCGCTTACGGTTAAGCCTGACATACCAATTGCTCAGGTCATCCACGGTGAAATCCTGTATCAAGCGGGTAGCCCGGGTAGGCTCATACTCATCGTAAGCAGATTCTACCTGCTTCACCAAGCTATTGAGCTTAGAGAGAATCCAGCGGTCACTTTCAGTTCTTTTAGCCAAAGGTACATCATCCTCGGCATAGGTAAAGCTGTCCAGGTTAGCATAAAGGGCAAAGAACGAATACGTATTTTGCAAAGTACCGAAGAAGCGGCGCTGTACTTCTTTTATCCCTTCCAGGTCAAAGCGCAGGTTGTCCCAGGGATTGGCATTAGAGATCATGTACCAACGAGTAGCATCCGGCCCATAGGTTTTTAGCGTCGCAAACGGATCAACGGCATTGCCCAGACGTTTGGACATTTTGTTGCCATTCTTATCCAACACCAAACCAGTAGATAAGACATTTTTGAAAGCCACGCTGTCAAACAGCATCCCGGCGATGGCATGCAAGGTGAAGAACCATCCACGCGTTTGGTCCACCCCTTCTGAGATAAAGTCAGCGGGGAACCTCCGTTCGGGATAATTAGCTTCAAAATCATCCTCCTTCTCAAATGGATAATGCCATTGGGCATAAGGCATCGCACCGGAATCAAACCAGACATCTATCAGGTCGGCTTCGCGATACATTTTCTCACTATTTTCACTAACTAACACGATATGATCTACATAAGGGCGGTGCAGGTCTTCCTTTGCTAATGCTTCGTTATTTTTTTCTACCAACTCTTGGTCATCAGCAAAAGCAGCATTGGCTTTGGCAACTTCTTCCTTAAGTTCAGCCACAGAACCTATACATTTTTCATTGCTGCCATCTTCGGTACGCCAGATAGGCAATGGGGTGCCCCAGAAGCGGGAACGGCTCAGGTTCCAATCCACCAAGTTTTCCAGCCAATTGCCGAAGCGCCCTGTCCCGGTAGATTCTGGTTTCCAGTTGATGGTTTTGTTCAGGGCAATCAACTGATCTTTCATCGCGGTAGTGCGGATAAACCAGGAGTCCAGCGGATAATAAAGTATGGGTTTATCGGTACGCCAGCAATGAGGATAAGAGTGAACGTACTTTTCTACTTTGAAGGCTTTGTTATCTTCCTTCAGCTTGATGGCGATCTTGACATCAGTAGATTTATAATCCGGGTCATTTTCATCTTCATCATCATAATTTTTCACCGGCATATCGGCAAAGTCAGTGATCTCCGCTACAAAACGTCCCTTCTTATTGACGATAGGCACATCATTGCCATTTTCGTCTTTCACCATCACACCGGGAATGCCCTGCTGCTCCAGTGTACGAAAGTCATCCGCGCCAAAAGTCTTGGCCAGGTGTACCAATCCGGAACCATCTTCAGTGGTGACAAAATCTCCCGCGACTACGGTAAAAGCAGGCTCAGGTAAGGGCACATAGGGCATCAGTTGCTCATATTTTGTGCCTACTAAGTCTAAACCTTTGAGATTTTCAATTATTTTGTATGGAAATGGCCTTTTAGCTTCTATTCCATTCGGTAGGGTTTCTCTTTTAAAGGTTTTGACTATTTCTGGATTAATGGAATTTACATTGCCATCCATATAATCTTTTATAGCTCTATAAGCTTCCGTCTCTTCAAGATCAGGTTGATCGAGGAAAGTATCAGAATATTGAGCCGTATCAAGGACGGCATTTAATCTATCCTTTGCCAGGATCACATTGACTGGCAGGTAAGTATAGGGATTAAAAGTTTTGACTTTTACGTAGTCAATTTTTTCGCCCACAGCAATGGCCGAATTGGCCGGAAGGGTCCAGGGCGTAGTGGTCCAGGCCAGCAAATAATCATTCTCCGTGCCTTTGATCTTAAATTGCCCGGTGAGGGAAGTGTCTTTTACATCTTTGTACGTACCCGGCTGGTTCAGTTCGTGCGAACTTAGGCCGGTGCCTGCGGCGGGAGAGTAAGGTTGTATGGTATAGCCTTTGTATAGCAACCCTTTGTCGTAAAACTTTTTAAGCAGGTGCCAGAGCGTTTCCATATAATCCTTCTCAAAAGTGATATACGGATCATCCAGATCTACCCAGTAGCCCATTTTCAGGGTCAAGTCATCCCACTGGCTTTTGTACTTCATCACCGCTTCGCGGCAGCGCTGATTATATTCTTCTACTGATATTTTTTTTCCGATGTCATCCTTGGTGATGCCCAATTCTTTCTCTACCTGCAACTCTACCGGCAGGCCGTGGGTATCCCATCCCCCTTTACGTTTTACCTGGAAACCCTGCAAAGTCTTGAAGCGGCAGAAAATATCTTTGATCGTACGCGCCATCACATGGTGAATGCCAGGTGTGCCGTTGGCTGAAGGAGGCCCTTCATAAAAGGTAAAGGCAGGCTTACCTTCACGGCTGTCTACTGATTTTTGAAAAACATGCTCTTTTTGCCAATAGGCGAGTATATCCTGGGCAATTTCTGCGTAATCGGGATTTTTATATTCTGGGTATTTCACGCGCTGTGCATTCACTGTATTCCTTTCTTTTTCGGATAATTCCGCAAAGTTATGATATGATTCCTTTTTAATGCAATACGAACTGATATAACAAGTGTTTTATCGTAAAAATTTGCATAGCCAGATGAATAAAAGCTGGAAAAATGA
>JBBSOG010000104.1:0-14344 GCA_038259985.1 Cytophagales bacterium | reverse complement strand
CTTGCCTATGTACTTTCCCTTTAATATCCAATTTATCAATCAAGAAACTACCCTCTTGAATAAATTTTTTATCTATTATTTTTTTTTGCTTGACTTGCTTGGATATTTTACCCTTTGGCGTATAAACAATTTGGCTTTCGTCGCCGGAAAACTGCGGGTCATATTCTCGCTCCACGGTATTGCTGATTTGCCGGACAGAATGATCTTTCATGTTGAGCAGAAAAAGATCGCCATTCTTTTCATATACTTTGAGGCTTCTGTTTAGGTTGTAAATGCCACCAGAAGCAGGCAAATCTTTTTGCGTTTCCAGGGCTACTTCCTGCGGATTAAGATCGCCCAGCGTCACTTTATACTGGCTGCGGAGCGTATCTTTTTCGGGATTCCAGGAGAAATAAATGCTACGGCTATCTGTGCCCCAACGAATGTCTTCAGGCAGGTAACCCACAAAATCTTCACCCTGCATAATCTGAGGTATGGAAAGGTCAGAATCTCGTTCCTGGGCATAAGCGAATATACTGGCCGCGCAAAAAAGCAGCGTAAAAAATTTTTTCATAAAAAAGTCAGGTTACAATACAAACAGGAAAAATATGGGAGTAAATGCGGGAAAGCAAAAGCTTTGTATTGGCTAAAATTGCCATTCTCTACTCTTGCGGATCTTAGCTCCGTGATCATGCTCAGTATGTTAAGCACGAAACTAAGTTTCGCGCTAGATTGAGTTAAGCAAACCCTTCCTTCGGCACATCTTTGGCCAGTTTGACCCGCAGGGAAGTACCTTCTTCACTTACCACCACGATGCGTTCGCCTCGGGGAATGTAATCGCCACGCGTGTAGGCATCGTAGAGTTCGTCGTCAATCATGATTTTGCCACTGGGGCGCAGCACGGTATAGGCGTCCCCCTCTTTGCCGATAAAGGTACCGATGCGCGTACTGGAGGTATAGCCTTGACTGGCATCCTGGGTAGTTTCCAAAGAAGCCCTTCTGAACGCCGCGGAATTAGTAAGGTGTACGCCGCCAAAAACCATGAGCATAATGCCTCCCAACATACCCGCCAGCGCTGTGGCTACGGCACTAAGTAGTTCGCTAGTGTCTACAAAGAAGAAATCAAAATCATTATTATTGAGCATGATCAGGATCAGGGAACCGATAGTGAGCGTAAGCCCGGCTACACCCGCTACGCCAAAGCCAGGAATGACCAGTACTTCCAGCGCGATCAACACAATCCCGATAAAGAAAGCGGCGATCTCCCAGTTTTCTGCCAGGCCATTCAGGTAATGAGGAATCAGATAAAGAAGCAGGGCCACAATAGCTGCCAGTATAGGAAAGCCTACTCCGGGAGTTTGCAATTCAAAATAGATACCTCCCAGCATTACCAAAATCAGGATACCACTGATAAAAGGGTTGAGAAAAAAAGCAATCACCTCTTCGGCAGTATCTTTTTCAAAAACAGTAAGTTCATACGTTCCTTCTTCCAAGCCACTACGCGCCAGGATTTCTTCAATGCTAATTACCTGGGCTTCGCAAAAACCGTATTTGATAGCTTCTGAGGTAGAGAAGGTAATTACTTCTCCAGCAGGAGATATGCTATCCACTTCCAGGTTTTGGTCTACCATCGCTTCGGCAATACGCGGGTCTCGCCCAGTTGCCTCAGCCGTGGCCCGCATGATAGAGCGCATATAGGATTGGTACTTATCAGGAGCAGCTTCGCCCGTACCACCGGTCACTACCGTAGCGGCACCAATGCTGGCACCGGGCGCCATATAAATACTATCGCAGGCGATGGAAATCAATGCCCCGGCGGAGGCAGCGTCTTTATTGATGAACACATACACGGGAACTTCCGACTCCAGCACGCGGGTACGGATGTCATCGGCATCGTAGAGCGCTCCACCGTAGGTATCCATATCTATGACAATGTAGTCAGCTTCTATCTCTTCTGCTTTTTCAAAGGCAAGCTCCACATAACGATTAGTACGGGCGTCTATCTCCGAACGCAGCTCCATCACCATCACCTGTGGCTTACCGTTGTTGGCAGTAGTATCAGTTTGCCCGTTTACCGTAAAACTTATTACGGTAAGTATTATCCATAAAAAATGTACTGGCCACTTGCGATTGCTTTTGAGTATCATAAATTTGAATTGTCCAAAACCAGAAATGCTTGCTAATTATACTTAAAAACCATTGCCTTGCCAAAAAAGTTGAACGCTGCCTTTTCAGTTTCTTTTTCTGCCAACATCTGGAATATGCTGGCCGACCACGACGCGCATTACCTTTACCTGGAACTGCGCAACGAAGAAGCCCATCAGGTCAGCTTCGCGGCTTATCATATTGCAGAAAAAAGAATGTTATGGCAAGGCCTGAGTTTTGACGAAAGTTGGTGGATCGGTATGACCGCCGCCGACCGGGATGTGCTGGTGTTCCATACTTATGAGGATACGGAAAATCCTGAAAAGAAAGCCTATTTTGCCATTCGTACCGACACTCGCCAGCTTATTTGGGAAAGCAAAAGCTTGCAGGTATCAGGCATCAAAAATAACCGGATTTATGGCTATGAGCAAAATGAGGAAGACAAAGCCTACAAATACTTTGCGCTGGACAACGGGAGCGAAAAAAGTCTTTCCAACGCTGATGCTTCTGCTGCGTTGCAATCTATTGCTGTAGAAAATATATATATTCGTCATCCGTTTCGTTACTCAGAAGAGGATGCGTATTTTGAGACAGTCCGAAAATTTTTGCTGGAATACCTGAACCAAAAGCCTCTCAAGGGCTGCGAGTACCTTGAACACCAGCAACTGATCTTTATCAGCTATTATATTAAGGAAGCTAGTGCTTTGGCTAATTATTTGTTAGTGGTAGACCAGGAAGGGGCATTACAACTACACGAAAAACTGGATGATCAGCTTTCCCAACAAGGGCTGGGGACTTTTATGATCATTCGCGATCAACTGATATTTATTAAAGGTAAAAGAGAGCTGGTAAGTTATGCAATGTAAGCGTTTGATATTATTCACTTTGGTAGGCATGTTTTGTATCATTCATGGTAGTTGGAGTACGACCACCACTGAATATACATTCTATCAGGTTGTAGGAGATTCTGTCGGACTTGACCGTATTGACGGAGAGGTATACATTGTGCACCGGGTATCTCCCGGTGAGACCCTGTTTGCCTTATCGCGTAAGTATAATACTGAAGTTGATCTCCTGCGAAAAATCAATAAAAGTATCAATATTGATAAACTAAGCATCGGAGACAGCTTGCGGGCGCCTCTGTTTCCTCAACTTACACAGGGAAAAAAAACTATTCATACTGTCAAAGAAGGGGAGACGCTCTTTCGCATTTCCCGAAGCTATAACGTATCCATAGACGAACTCAAGCGCTGGAATGTTACCGGCAACCAGGCTTTATCTATTGGCCAGTCCTTGGTCATATACCAAATTGGAAGTCTGGATAACATTGCGCCCCAAGCGGGTATGCCCCAAGCAATTATTGATGAAAAAAAGTATGTTACCCATACTGTGAAACCAGGAGAAACTTTGTACGCGATCTCCCGGGCTTATGGGGTATCCGTCAGCGAACTGATGCAGCGCAACAAACTCCCTAACGAAAGCATTTCTTTTGGGCAACAGCTTATTATAAGGGACAGGGAAGTTCTTGAGATGCCTGAGATGTCTGTATCTGCCACCTCCGTTAATACCCCCACGATTCCTGACCCAGTCATCAATAATTCCAGCCAGGGCAATGACAATATGACGGGAGAAGAAGAGGAAGAGGAAGATAATGACCCTACCCTTAACCGTCCAGAATCATTGGAACAGGAAAAAGAGCGTATCCGTACCATCAGGGCTTCTGAGAAAAAAGCACTTTCCGAATATGATAAGAAGAGCGAAATGGGTTTCGCCTCGGCCATAGAAGCTGGTATAGATACCAAAAAATTTCTTGCCTTGCACCGTTCTGCGCCGGCGGGCACCATTATGCAGATACGTAATGAGATGAACAACCTATCCGTTTTTGTCCGCATCGTAGGCAAATTGCCCGACACCGGGGTCAATAACAAGATAGCAATACGGATTTCGCAGGCTGCTTACGAAAAGTTGGGCGGTATCAACGAGCGCTTTCCTGTAGAAATTACTTACATTCAGTAAGCCCAATACGAACTAAAGCGTGAGTTTTTGGTTTTCTTTGTATTCACTTAACCATTGAAAATGTCAACAGATACACCAACGCCTCAAAAAAAATCTCTTCTGCACATCATCTGGACTGGGTTTTTTACATTAATGTACCCCTTTATTCTGATTTTTTCCCTAGCATGTATAGGCACTATTCATTTGCTGTCATTGCTCTCCCGGTTGGTATCCATGCTTCCTTTTTGGAAAGAAAATGCTGATAAACAAGCCAATGAGGCTGCTAACGAGGTTGCGGTATGGAACCCGTTTGCGCATATTGGTCCCTTAAAAATTGAAAGCAAGCTGGAAGATGAAATCATGTTTGGGCCGGCTTATTATAAATTAAAAGCCAATCAAACTGTCAAAAATCTATCCGATCATTATTTTGGCAATTTTCAATTTCCTTGCTATGATGGGGTACTCTTGCAGAAGTGGAACACGCTGATCCCCAAACAGCTTCCTGATTTTGATCTGGTATTTTTGAATGCTAAGACTGGAACCCTACATCACCTCAAGACCATCAAATCTTTCAGTTGGAAAGTGGAACAGGAAGCTGATAAGGTTATTTTATGGTTTGACGAAAAAAAGGAAGAAGGAAAACTGATCATACAGGCGGCTGATCTTCAGTTTAAAGCTTCCCTTTAAGCTTGGCCTCAAATTTAAGTTTATACGATTTACTCGAGACCAAAGCGGATGAATTCAACCGTCCGGCGTTTATTGAGTTTGATCCTATTTGTATACCCCATGCTTACCAAAAACCACAGGATATTGAGATCAGCGGATTGATCGCTGCTACCCTGGCTTGGGGGCAACGGAAGACAATCATTAACAAGTGCAAGGAGTTTTTTGGCTTAATGGATAATGCACCACATGATTTTATTTTGCACCATCAAGAGCATGACTTAATGCCTTTCCTTAATTTCAAGCACCGTACTTTCAATGCTACTGACGCGCTCTATTTCATCGCCTTTCTGCGTCATTACTATCAGCACCATGCTTCTTTGGAAAATGCTTTTGCCCAGGCTATCCTATCGGAAGACACTGATGTAGAAAAAGGATTGGTGAACTTTCATCAGTTATTTTTTTGCCTGCCGGATTATCCTGTGCGAACGCGCAAACACCTTGCTACGCCAGCGAGAAATTCTGCTTGTAAGCGGCTCAATATGTATCTGCGCTGGATGGTAAGGCAAGACGATAGAGGCGTAGATTTTGGCTTGTGGAGCAATATAAAGCCTGCCCAGTTAATTTGCCCATGTGACCTGCATGTAGACCGGGTAGCCCGTCGCTTGGGCTTGATTCAAAGAAAACAAACGGACTGGCGCACGGCGGTAGAATTGACCCAAAACCTTCGCCACTTTGATCCCACTGATCCAGTGAAATACGACTTTGCCCTTTTTGGTATAGGCATTGAGGAGAGAATGAAGTAGCCCCTTACCACTGGAAGGATTTCTCTTCCGTACATTAGCTCTAAGTGTACTTTGCTTTTCACAATTAACAATTTGTTAATTGAAATAACCTATCTATACTTCTAACAAGCCGTTAAGGCAGTTTGCTAAGTCTTTCAAATTTTTTTTGTATTGGGTTTTATCCACAATATGTGCAGTCCTTTACACATGCGAACAAGATTACATTTATATGCTTAGTAGCGTGAATAAAAATAAAAACTTTTATATTTTAATTAAATTCTGATTTTCTCAATAAAAACAGTTATTTATTTTGATTTATTTTTTAATTTCAAAACTAAATTCTGTAAATTACTTTTCTAAGGCATCTATATCGCATCACCACATTCTATTGCATCGTTTTTGATATATGCGATATAATATGTTGCAAAAAGTTCAAC
Source organism: Cytophagales bacterium (assembly GCA_038259985.1). Lineage (GTDB taxonomy): Bacteria > Bacteroidota > Bacteroidia > Cytophagales > Cyclobacteriaceae > Catalinimonas. The sequence continues at coordinate 8,340 of JBBSOG010000104.1, read as the reverse complement.
GAACAGTTTAAATTATGTTATATTTTTGCTAACTATAATATTATTTTAATACCTTGTCAGGATGAGTAAAAAATATTGTTATTTTTTTAAAAATTACCGCACTAAAGGTATTAAATTTGCGTATATATCAATAGAAACATTTTTTAGACTATTTTAAACTTATGAATATTTCAGAAGTGATGAATGAAAAAGCAGAAACATTAGACCGATTAAATGACCTACTCGTCATGAGTATTGATGCTAAAAAAGGATACCATAGAGCCGCAGAAGAAATTGATGACCCTTCATTAAAGGGTTTATTTATGACCTTGGCTGAGCAAAGGGAAAATTTCCGTAAGTCAACCCGGGAAGAAATTCGCTATCTGGGAGGCGAACCTTCTTTGCCCCCTTTAGACCCTGATTTTATTCAGGAATCTTTTGCCCAGCCTGATTTATTATTATTACTGAATACTGCTGATCAAACTTTGGAAACTTGTTTGAAAAAAGAGTTAAGTACATTGACCCAATACGAAAATATTTTGGCTGACGCTGAAGAGTCTACCTACAACTTAGTGATTGGACAACGGGAAAGTGTCAAGTTAGCCTTATCAGATCTCAAAGCTTTACGCACGTCCGCCGGACTTGCGCTTTAAAACAAGGAAGCCGATTCAGCACTGAATCGGTTTTTTTTGCTTTTATCTTTGTTGATATTCTATTTTGTTCTGCCCAATCTTCTCTTTTCCTCACATAAATCTATTAAAAGATACTGCTTTTTATTTTTTCAGTCGGATTTTTTAATACCATTCAACTTAAGACGTCAATAATAAGTTAAGGCTACATCCGGTTGAATTAAGCAAGCATCTTTTCCACTAAATTTTTTATACTCATGCATACTATTGGTAACGTACTATGGATTATCCTGGGCGGTTTCGCCATTGCCTTAGAGTATTTGGTTGCCGGTATTTTTATGTGCCTTACCATCATTGGCATACCTTTCGGTATTCAGGCATTTAAGCTGGCAGGTGCTAGTCTTTGGCCATTCGGCAATGAAATAAAAAGCACATCCAAATCAGGATCAGGTGTGTCTATGTTATTAAATGTGCTTTGGATTTTGTTAGGAGGCATCTGGATCACTCTAACACATCTTGTGCTGGGTTTAGCTTTGTGCATTACTGTCATTGGTATTCCGTTCGGGCTTCAGCACTTCAAGTTAATGAAGCTTAGCTTCACCCCATTTGGTTATGAGTTTGGAGGCGTAAGCCCGGGAGACGCTATTTGATCACAAACGGTTAGTCTACAAAAATTCCCATCTCTTTCCAGGCTAATGCACTGGCCCCTAGCACCGCAGCATTTCTATTTTCTAAAGCAGAGGACAAAAGTTTAACTTTATCCTTGAATACCGGAAACATATAATGCTCCATGTATTTTTTAGTAGGTTCGAACAGCAGTTCGTCGCCCGCTTTTGCCAATCCGCCCAGTAGAAAAATAGCCTCTGGGCTGAAGATAGCGGTGACATCGGCCAGTTTTTGCCCCAGCAGGTCACAAGTTTGATCAAAGGCCGCCAGAGCAATGGGGTCACCTTGCCCTGCCAGATCGGTGATCATGCTGGCAGTAAGCTGATTATAAGTGATATCCCGTAATGGGCTATCGTGGTTCATCTCTCCGAGCAGAGTGAAAATGGTTCTCTTTATACCTGTTGCTGAGACATATCCTTCCAGGCATCCTCTGCGGCCAAGTCCACAGATACGTCCTCTGGGATCTTGTAGGAGATGTCCCATTTCTCCGGCAAATCCATCATGACCGTATATTAACCCTCCATTGGCTACAAAACCACTTCCCAAACCGGTGCCTAGCGTAATCATGATGAAATCTTTCATGCCTTTGGCACCTCCGTAGATCATTTCCCCAATCGCCGCAGCATTGGCGTCATTGGTGAGCACCATAGGCACAGGGTAATAAATTTGAAAAAGTTTCACCAAAGGTACTATTCCTCTGAAAGAAAGATTAGGGGCGTATTCTATCGTACCAGTAAAATAATTTCCATTGGGTGCGCCTATGCCTACACCTACTACATTTAATATTTCAGGAGATTGCTTGCGCAATACTTCCACTTCTTCGTATATATATCTGAGAAAAGCATCAATATCTCCAGCAGGTGTTTTGACAGTAGAGATGGAAGATTCACCATACATATTACCTTCTTTGTCTACAAATCCAAATTTGGTGTTGGTTCCACCGATGTCTATACCGAGAGCTACTTCTATCATGACTTTATGCGTTAATACAGCATATACCTTAGACATATTGGTTTTAGCATATGCTGTTATTTAATTAAATCTTAGGCGTTTGCGCTTTACTTAATATAATTATTTACAATAGTTTCAAAAAGCTCAATTTTTCCACTGCGATTTTTAGGTTCTCCCTGAGCCTCAGCAAGGCTTTTTAAGTTTTCCAGATTGAGTTTTCCTGCTTCATATTCCGCTCCCTTACCTGAATCAAATGAGGCATAGCGTTCCTCCTTCATCTTTACAAAATTGGAATTTTCAATAATATCGTGGGCAATGAGCAAACCACGGGCAAAGGTATCCATACCCGCAATATGCGCAATAAATAAATCTTCCAGGTCAGAGGAAGTGCGGCGTACTTTAGCGTCAAAATTCAGTCCACCGGAAGCGATGCCACCCTGTTGCAGTACAATCATCATCGCATGAATACAGTCATAGATATCTGTGGGAAAGTAGTCCGTATCCCAGCCGTTTTGCACATCGCCCATGTTGGCATCAATACTCCCTAACATACCCGCGTCTGAAGCTGTCTGTAAGTCGTGGGCAAAAGTATGGCCTGCCAATATCGCGTGGTTCTGTTCTACATTAATTTTGAAATCATCTGCCAACCCCTGACTTCTGAGAAAACCTATTACCGTAGCTGAGTCAAAATCATACTGATGCTTAGAAGGCTCGGCAGGTTTAGGCTCTATCAGATAGGTTCCTTTGAAACCAATCTTGCGGCCATAGTCACGTGCCATACGCAGAAAGTGGCCCATGTGGTCCAGTTCACGCTTCATATTGGTGTTGATCAAAGAAGCATAGCCTTCACGGCCTCCCCAGAACACATAGTTCTCTCCTCCTAATTCTACGGTGGCATCCAAAGCTGCTTTTACCTGCGCCCCGGCATGGCATACCACTTCAAAGTCAGGATTAGTAGAAGCACCGTTCATGTAGCGCGGGTGAGAAAACAGATTGGCAGTACCCCAGAGTAATTTTACGCCGGTAGATTTCTGGTATTCTTTGGCCATCTGCACAATTTCCTGGAGGTTTTTCTCGGATTTAGCTACCGTGTCACCTTCGGGCGCAATATCTATATCGTGGAAACAATAGTAAGGCACACCTAACTTGGTGAAAAACTCAAAAGCCGCTTCCAGTTTGCGTTTAGCGTTATCCATCGGGTCTTTGCCCTTGTTCCAGGGAAATTCGCGGGTGCCTGCTCCGAAGGGGTCACTGTTATCGTTGCAGAAGCTGTGCCAGTAAGCGACCGCAAAACGCAGGTGGTCTTTCATGGTTTTGCCCCCCACTACTTTGCTTTCATCATAAAATTTATAAGATAAAATATGATCGGATTCCCGGCCTTCGTAATTAATTTTACCAATTTCCGGAAAAAATTCGGATGTCTGTGCTCCCTTTGTCATGGTTGTTTTTATAGGTTAAAAGTTATTGGTTAAAAGTTTTGGGATAGCTAAAAATAAAATGTTTTAAGCTAAGGATAAAATATTTGAAGTTACCTCAAACCTTTAACCTTTAGCTGCCGCTGCAATAATTCATACCAACGTTCATAGGCATCCTGATAAGCTGCTTGCTTTTTGGCTTCCGGTGCAGCTTCTCCCACTTGTTTAAGGCCGACAAAAGCTTCTTTAAAATCAGCGTAAATTCCTGCACCTACACCAGCGCCGCGGGCAGCGCCTACCGCACCATCCGTATTATAAAGTTCTACCTGTGCACCGGTCGTATTAGCAAAAGCTTCACGAAATATCGGGCTCAAAAACATATTAGCTTTGCCAGCTTTTACTTTTTTAATCTGCATGCCCATGCCCTGTAAAATATCAAAGCTATACTTTAGGGCAAAGACAATCCCTTCCTGCGCTGCCCTTAGAATATGTGCCTGGGAATGGGTATTGAATTTTATGCCATGAATATGCGCTTCTATTTCAGCATTGACTAAGGTGCGCTCAGCACCATTGCCAAATGGCAAAACACTCACCCCGGCAGAACCAATAGGTGCCTGAGCAGCCATCAGGTTCATCGCTTCATAATCTATTTGGCTATTCCCTCCCAGCAAGTTATTTTTCAGCCAGCTATTCTGTATTCCCGTGCCGTTGACGCAGGCCAATATACCGTAACGAGGGTCCTGCTTGCTATAATTGACGTGGGCAAAAGTATTGACCCTGGACTGAGGGTCATATTCTAATTGATCGCTTACCCCGTAGATCACGCCGGAGGTTCCGGCAGTAGTAGCCACTTCTCCAGGTTCCAATACATTTAAGGACCATGCATTGTTAGGCTGGTCTCCGGCACGATAAGCTATGGGAATCCCGACAGGTAAGCCTAACATATGCGCCACTTCAGCACTCAGTTTTCCTTGCTCGGCAAAAGTAGGGACAACTGTAGGAATAAAATCCTGGTTGATGCCGTAGAATTCCAGCAATTTAGTAGCTAAAGATTGCTCACGAAAATCCCACATGATACCTTCTGAAAGGCCGGATACGGTGGTGCAGATTTCACCCGTAAGTTTCATCGCGGCATAGTCGCCGGGCAACATCATTTTATAAACCTGCTTATAAATATCCGGTTCGTTTTCTTTGACCCACTTCATTTTGGAAGCGGTAAAATTACCGGGACTATTAAGTAAGTGGCCTAGACTGTACTCATCTCCCAGTTCCTTGCTGGCCTCCCTGCCAATCTTGACGGCGCGACTATCACACCAGATGATGGAGGGGCGTAGTACTTTATGGTTTTTATCTACCAGCACTAAGCCATGCATCTGGTAAGAAATACCGATGGCTTTTACCTGGGTTAGAGCTTTGCTTTCTTTTGATTTTAAGGCTTGAATCGCTTTGACCAGATGTTCCCACCACATTTCCGGGTCTTGTTCGGCCCAGCCATCCTGTAGTGCCTCCATAGGCATCTCTTGCTGCGGAGAAGTGGCACTAGCGAGCACCTCTCCACTTTTCACACTTACCAAACAGGCTTTGATGGAAGAGCTTCCTAAGTCACATCCTAATAAAAATCCTTCAGTACGGTTAATCATAAACTAAAAAACTAAGGTCGGGTGCCTAAATTACAATCTTTGCAAGATTATCAAAAAAATCTGAGAATTTTTGGTTTTTGGTTTCATAGAATAAGCTTTCCTCATCATGCAACATGAGCACCATATCGAGAGTAGATATATCTATAAATACATTGAAACGATTTAGAGGAAATTTACTCATCCTTCAGTGCGTTGACAGGATTGGCCAGTGCCGCTTTGATGGTTTGAAAACTGATGGTAAAAGTGGCAATAACCAGTACTAAAAAAATAGCAATGCCAAACAGCCACCAGTTCATCTCGGTGCGGTAGGCAAAGTTTTCCAGCCAGCGTTTTATTCCCCAGTAAGATAAAGGAACTGCCAAAAGGCTGGCTAGCAGGATAAGTACAAAATAACCTTTGGTCAGCATGCTAACAATATGCATAAGACTAGCTCCCAGCAGTTTACGGATACTGATCTCTTTCTCCTTCTGCTTAGCCAGCATCAATGCCAAACCGTATGAACCCAGGCAAGACACAAAAATGGCCAGTAGGGCAAAAATACCAATGATGTTGCCCATACGGTCTTCGGACTGATAGGCTTGCCGTAGTTGCTCATCCAGCAAATCATATTCAAAAGCTTTTTGAGGAAAAAATTCCTTCCACTTCTGCTCCAGAAAAGTAATAGTTTCACTTAGATTTTTTCCGTTCGCCCTGATAGAAAACGTATTGAACAGTGGCACTGATACACCCATCACTAATGAACCGATGGGGCTGTGCAAGGAAGTATAATGAAAATCTTGTACCACGCCGATCACCTGGCCTGTTTTCCCTTCCAATTCAATCTTTTTTCCTAGTGCTTCTTCCGGAGTTCCCCAATTAAAGTTTTTGATTGCCGTTTCATTGACAATAAAAGCATCTAAATGGTCAGAACCGGCAGCTATGTCAAAATCCCGGCCAGCGAGTATTTTCAGGCCATAAGTTTCACTGAAATCATAATCAACAGCCATTGTAGGTACAAAGAGCCGGCCTTCCGTGATTACACCTTCCGGCTCAGTCATGCGGGAAACCACGCTCATGCCGGGCGCTCCGGAAGAAAGGGTAATTGCTTCTATATTGGCATTTTGTAGTAGGTTATCTTCAAAAGTATTCATCCGCTGCCGCATATTAGCATCACCTGCACCAAACACATTGTTCATATTTTCGCTGTACAGTGGCACCGTAATCATCGCATTCTTTACAAAACCCATAGACTGGTTTTGCAGATAACGCAGCTGCTGAAAAATAATGACCGTACCGGCAATCAGGGCAATGGACATCGTAAATTGGATTAGCACCAAACCCTCCCTTAACGATAATTTAGCCCAGCCTCTACGCAAAGGTGCGTTGTTTTTGAGAATAAGCGCTAGCTTGATTTTGGATGTGTAAAAAGCGGGATAACAGCCGCCCAGCAATCCGGTGATAAGAAACACCCCCAGAAAAGGCAGCAGCAACGGGCCAGTAAATAGCGCTGTCATGGTAAAGTTTTTCTGGGTAAGGCTGTTGAACTCCGGCAGCGTGATACTGATGATTATAATGGCTAGCAGCAAGGCCAAAAAGCTGATCAGCAGTGATTCACCCAAAAACTGTAAAAATAATTGCGGCTTGCGTGCGCCCAATACTTTGCGCATTCCTACTTCTTTGGTACGCTTCAGCGACTGTGCCGTAGCCAGATTTATATAGTTGAAGCAGGCGATCAGCAAGGTAATCAGGGCGATTGCTATAAAAGTATAGATATAGCTGATATCACTGACGGGGCCCGGATTTAAGAAAACATCAGGATCGAGGTAGATATCGGGCACCGCTTGCAGGGTAAAGCTTTGGCCTACCCTTAGCGGCTCAGGGGCATAGGTCTGGAGAAGTTGTTTCGTACCAGTGTCAACGGCAGCAGGATCGGCTCCCGCTTTCAGAAGCACGTAAGTATGGGAATGAGAAATTACCCAATTCTTGCTGAGATTGTCCCGCATATCCTCCCTTCTTCCTTCATCCATCAGGGCAAACATATCATCATAAGGCAGCAACATAGTGAAGCTAAGGTGTGAGTTTTCAGGAAAGTCATGCACCACGGCAGCAATCTGGTAGGCATGTGAACCTTCCAGCAGAATGGTCTTGCCTAGCGGGGAATTATATCGCCACTGTTTGCCAAAATATTTGTCTGCCAAGACTTCGCTGATGATTACCTTTTGTGTTTGTGAAAGGTTTTCATGTGTATTCCCCGCCAGAAATTCCAGCTCAAAAAGCTGAAAAAAGGTGGAATCTACCATAAAGACGTTTTCTTCCTCATAGTCCTGGGTAACGCCCTTTCCTGAAGGATCAGGAATATTTACACTCAAACTGCGCCGGTACGCACGGGCAGTAGCTTCCACTCCGGATATATTTTGCTGCATCAAAGGCGCTAATGGTGGGGGAACCTGCGCATAGTTGTAGCCATTATTAGCATGATACACAATACGGTAAAGCCGGGCTTTTTTGGGATGAAAAGTATCGTAACTGAGTTCATCCCTGACAAAAACATAGATCAACAGACAGCAAGCCATGCCTATGCCCAGCCCCAACACATTGATCACAGTAAACGCTTTATGTTTGAGGAGATAGCGGCGGGTTATATTAAGATAGTTCCAAAACATATATGCTCAGTTTTTAATCACTAAAATGAGCATTTCTTGGCAATCTATCATTAACCCATTTTGGGGGATAATTGTCTGGCAAAGACCTCTGGTGTAGGTTAGTAGGACAAATTGAGCAAAAATTAAAAGACAAAATAGTTACTTTCCCTCGTTCATCACTTCACCTTTGAAAAAAGCTAAATTTCATGTCTGAAATTATTGTTCAAACACCCCCGGAAAAAACGCTGGCCGATATAAGCAAAGAAAAAATTTTGTTTACTGCTATGCAATTGTTTGCCAGTCATGGCTTTCATAAGACTACTGCAGCGACTATTGCCGAAGCTTGTGGTATTTCCCATGGGCTACTATTTTATCATTTCAAAAGTAAAGAAGGCTTACTTCAGGCTATTGTAGACTATAGTATTAAGAAGATTAAAGG
>JBBSOG010000103.1:0-14434 GCA_038259985.1 Cytophagales bacterium | reverse complement strand
GGAAGAGATAAACTCCTGCTGGTCATACGTATTCTTCAGCGTTATTTTTCCACCTTTATTGACCAACTCCGCCCGTCTGATGATCCTCCCTACCGGTTCGCAGACGATATAATCACCCAGCAAATCTTCGGGAAGGCGGTCGCCACGGAAAACAGTTTGTCCGCAGGGCGCGGTAAAATGATTGAGGGTATTGTCAGGACGCAATCTTTTGGTACCGCCCTGCACGTCAGGGGTAGCAATAACCGGCCACACGGCAGAGAATGCAGCATTGAACTGATCAGGAAAATCCAGACTGCCGTACTTGGGGTTGATCTGAAAACCCAGCGCGGGAATCTCTCCCCCGGCACGGGAATAGAACAGGCGTCCGTAATTGTCATGGGTAACGCCCCATTGCCCATTAGAACCACTCACCAAAGTATCCGCCTGTATGCTGCCCTTGGTATATCGCAGGCGCACGGGGTCATAAGTCATGTACATCCAGTTGTCCAGATTCCAGTCCAGCCCACTACGCTGATGCTCCATATTGGCATCGTTGACATTGTAAGTATCATTTTCATACACCAGCTTCTTTACATCGGCTTTGCCATCGCCATCGGTATCTTTGTAGCTATACAAATTGATGGAGTTGGTTTCATTGACCAGCAGTTCATCGTGTACACATTGTATCATGCGGGGCAAGAGCAAGCTGTCAATAAAAGTAGTCCGCTTATCCATTTTGCCATCATTGTCAGTATCCTCTAGCAAAGATATCCTGCTGATGGGTTGCTGCTCTCCACTGGCGTCAGCATCCTGCATATAGGTACGCATTTCCGCCACATACATTCTTCCGTTGCCATCCCAGGCAATCGCTACCGGCTCTTTGATCATCGGTTCACTGGCCACTAATTCTATATGATAGCCATCGGGCAGGTAAATGTTTTCCATGCTTTCTTCGGGAGAAAGGTAAGCCGGTGAAGGATCGGGGTTAAAAGCAGGCACGGCATGGAACTGATCCGTTTCTTCCTGTATTTCTTCTGGAGGGGTACATGCATTTGCCCATACGGCTAAAATAATGATAACGGATAAGATGAGGTTGTCTTTCATGCTATGAATGCTACTTGCTTATGGATATTATATTTCCCAAGATAAAACCAACAAGTTGTTTATTTAGGGTTTTAATGATAAAAATTTTGTTTTATTTTCCTAAAAATTTTCTGTAGGAACATCATTAATGATGTTCCTACGGTTTTACCATAAATCCATTATTCAAATAATTATCAATGACATCCATCATCTTTACTTGATCTCCGGTTGAGGTCGGGAAAAAACATAGCAGGTGATAACGTTCAATACCAGTCCAATCAATCCTACCTGCACCCCGCCCATCGTACTGATATCTAAAAAGAAAGTACCGATGGCAAACGTAAAACCAATACATAAACCCCACATCATGCCCCGGGCGCTTACCCTTTGGGAATGTATGCCTAGTATAAAAAGTGGGGCAATTTGTATGAGGATTTGCATCTTGAGTTCTATCAACCCCCACAAGGTGATTTTGGTCTGCAATGCGATGAGTACCATCACGAACATGATGATCCAGGAAAATATTTTACCGGCTCGGGTAAGGCGTTCTTCCGGCACGCCTTTCATGATGGACTTGCCTAATATATCTTTGGCGACAATAGACGAAAGGGAGAGCAGTACCGAATCCGCCGTAGACATGATCGCTGCCAGCAAGCCCACCACGACCAAGACTGTCAGGCCAAAGGCCAGGGATGATTCATTTCCCCAATACCGCAGCATCTGGGGTAGTACGGTGTCATTGGAGATTTCCTGTTGGTTGGCAAAATGGGGAATGCTGATCATGCCCAGGAGAAACAATATCAATACCGTGAGCAAAGGCATAAACACCATCGCCCCCAAAGATTGCCTAAGTACTTTGACGGAGCGGGCGGCATATATCCGCTGCACCACTTGCGGATAAACCGCGCCTGCCAAACCAATCATCAGCACGGTACTTGCCCAATAGATTCGGAAATCAGTGCCGGGCATCCCGATCTTATGCGGTTCATTTACGATCAACCACTCACTGATTTCGGTGAGTTCATCTGTACCAGGCATCACAATGAAAAACAGGCCGCCCAAACCAGCAAAGAGCATCAATCCTTGCAGTACATCGGTCCAGGCAACCGCACGCATACCGCCCAGTGATTCGTAAATGATGACGACAAAAGCCAGGAAGACAACCCCTGCCCAGTAAGGAACCTGTCCGTCCGTGATGCCACTGGCAATATGACCCATCGCCATGAGCTGGGACAATAAGAAATTGACGGACACAATCACCAGAATGATGTTGGCTGTCAAAGTAAGCGCCGGATACTTAAAGCGGAAATCAAACCAATCGCCGGGAGTGATGAAATCCTGCTGGCGGGAAATCTGAAACAATTGGGGAGCAAAGGTGAGGTAGAAAATCACGATGGCCGTCATATAACCCAGCACCAGTATCATACCCATGCCCTGATTAACTACTTCAGCAGGAGTGACCAGCATGGTGTTCGCACTGTATTGGGTAGCATATAAAGTCAGCAACAACACAAAAGTACCCAGGCCACTTCCGGCCAGATAGAAATCTTTTAATGAGTTGGATGTCCTCTTTTTCTTTGCCAGTAGCCCCAAACCAATTAAAAGCAACAAATAAACGCCAATACTCAATAGAATTACGGTGGTAGTGGTCATGTTGCTTTAGTTTTTCCAGTACTTATAAATAATGAATACTGTAAAGACAGCCATCATGATGATAGCTAAGATGCAGGAAAGCAGCCAGAGCGGTAAACCCAGGAATAATTGCATGGCTAGGGATTGGGGTAAATACCAGGGAATGGAAAATGAAAACAATACGCCATACACCAACCATATCCAGTTGGGAAAGACTTTTTCAATGTGCATAGTTTGGGTATTAGGTGTTGGGATTATTGGGTGTTGGGATTTTTTCAAAGAAAGAAATTAATTCACAACTATTTTAATATTTTAGCTGATTTAGCGGGTACTTTTGAATAAAATCCTCATAAATTGACTAAATCCTATTCCTAATTTAAAAAAACACTTTCGTTGGATACCTTCAAAAATTATTTAAAAATACACGCTAATATCCCTGATAAGGTGTTTGTGTCCCTAACTAAGGACTTAACTGTAAAACACATCATAAAAGGGACATTTTTACTTCGTCCGGGAGCTATTTGTGAGCATGTTTTTTTTGTAGAGAAAGGGCTGCTGCGTTCCTTTACCATAGACAGCTCAGGTAAAGAGCACATCATACAGTTTGCTTCTGAAAATTGGTTTATTTCTGATCGCAGCAGCGTTTATTTCCAGGAACCCTCAGCGTTTTTTATAGATGCCATTGAGGATTCTACTGTCGTCCTTTTAGATATAGACTTTGTCAACAGGGCTAGCGAGCTAAGTTCTTCTTTCAGGCAATACAACGAAAAAGCATTGCACAATCATATCAGGCACCAGCAGAAGAGAATTAACCTTCTGCTTAGTGCCTCCGCTGAAGAACGTTATTTGAATTTTGTCAAACTTTACCCTGACCTCATGCTGCGTGTTCCTCAATGGATGATCGCTTCTTACTTGGGTATTACCCCTGAAAGTCTGAGCCGGGTGAGAAAAGAATTGGCAAGGAAGAATTTCAACCCGCGCTAAATAGGTTTTCTTATCATACATCAATGTCTAGCAGTTTGTATTACCCTATCTTTGTAGCCTTCATTAAATCATAAATTTTATGAAAACCAGGAATATAGAAATAGTAGTAGCCCCGAAAAAAGCGCATTACGTGGGTGATGGTTTTAGGGTACATAACTTTATACCCAGTGCTTACCGCCTGGATATGCAAAGAATGAATCCCTTTATTCTGTTGGATTACAATTCAAAGTTTTACTTTCCTCCTTCTGAAAAACCTAAAGGAGTAAGTGTTCATCCGCACAGAGGTTTTGAAACGGTTACTATCGCTTACCAAGGCAAAGTAGCGCACCATGATAGCAGTGGCAATAGCGGGGTGATCGGTGAAGGTGATGTCCAGTGGATGACGGCTGCCTCAGGTATTTTGCATAAAGAATACCACGAAGAGCATTTTAGTAAAACAGGTGGTGACTTTCAGATGGTGCAGCTCTGGGTCAATCTGCCTGCAAAAGATAAAATGTCCAAGCCTAAGTACCAGGCAATTAGCCATGCTGATATCAAAACGTTTCAACTTCCCGATAATGGTGGAGTAATTGAAGTCATCGCAGGTCAATATAAGGAGGTGCAAGGCGTGGCTTCCACTTTTAGCCCGCTACATTTATATAATGCCCGGCTGAATAAGGGGGCTAAGGCTAACTTTTCTTTTTCTCCGGATTACAATACCGCACTACTCGTCATTGAGGGGGAGATCAAAGTAAATGATAGTGAGGTGGTAAAGTCAGATCACTTTGTATTATTTGAAAATGAGGGGGAAGATTTTAGCATAGAAGCATTAGACAACGCCATCGTTTTGCTATTAAGCGGGGCACCCATAGATGAACCGATAGCAGCACATGGCCCTTTTGTCATGAACAACCGGGAAGAAATTGCACAGGCCATTGAAGATTTTAATATGGGGAAATTTGGGTTCCTTGAGGAATAATTACTAGCCAATAATGTGTGCCTAAAAATCGTTAAAATTATTCATCATGAAAAAAATACTTGCATTACCAACACTTACCTATCAAGGCCATGAACAAAGCAAACTTACGCTGCATCTGTTTCTACAGATCATCGGTAAAATCCGTTTGATGATGACACCCCGTAAGAATCACTGGTGGTACATTACCGAATATGTGGATACCCAGGGGTTCACCACCGGGCCTATCCCCTATCACTCGGGAATGGATACTTTTAGTATAACCCTCAATGTATTACAACATCAGCTTGAGGTAGTGACCAGCCAGGGGGAGGAGCAGTCTTTTAAGCTAGAAAACAGCTTGAGCGTAGCAGAATTTTACCAGCAACTCATGAAAATTCTTAAGGAATTCAACATTCCTATTTCCATTCTTGACCGTCCTTATGAGTTAAATATTGACCAGCATTTTGATGAGATTACTAACTATCACCATTACGATAAGGATTATGTGAAAAAGTTATGGCAAATCATGCTTTGGGTAGATGGGGTGTTTAAGGAGTTTAGTGGTCGTTTCTACGGCAAAACCTGTCCCGTTCATCTTTACTGGCATTCTATGGATTTAACAGTGACTAGGTTCTCCGGCAAAGAAGCCCCGCCAATGGATGCTGGCGCCCGGATTTCTGATAAAGACGCGTATTCCCACGAATGTATCAGTTTTGGTTTCTGGGCAGGAGATGACCATATGCAGGAACCTGCCTTTTATTCCTATACTTACCCTGCCCCGAAAGGGATTGATCGTCAAACTTTACAACCTTCAGCAGCGGAGTGGATAGATAGTAACGGTAGCCCGATGGCAATTTTGCGGTACAAAGATTTAATTCAAAACCCGGAGCCAAGGGAAAGCCTGCTTAATTTTATGGAAAGCGCTTATCAGGCAGGAGCTTCTTTGGGAAGTTGGGAAATAGAAAAGTTGACGGTACCAGAACTTGAAAAATTATAGACACAAAAAAAACGGCTTCTCAGAGGGAAGCCGTCTTTTTGAATTCTACAAACTACTATCTAAACTTTATACGTGGAATTTTTCTTTGATATTCTCAGTCACCACCATACCGTCAAATAAGTTGATAATACGATTAGCATAAGTGGCATCGTGGGGTGAGTGCGTTACCATCGCAATGGTTGTCCCGGCTTTGTTCAGATCGGATAACAAGCTCATGACCTCTTCCCCGTTGGTGGAGTCGAGGTTACCGGTCGGTTCATCCGCCAGGATAAACTTAGGGTTGGCAACTACCGCACGGGCAATTGCCACACGCTGCTGCTGTCCACCGGATAACTGCTGGGGAAAGTGGTTTCTGCGGTGCATGATATTCATGTGTTCCAGAGCAGCGCTGACCTTCTTCTCACGCTCGGCGGAAGGTACCTTTAAGTAAAGCAATGGGAGTTCTACATTTTCGTGTACAGTCAACTCATCAATCAAGTTAAAGCTTTGGAAAACAAAACCGATATTTCCTTTGCGGAGTTGTGCCCTTTGCCTTTCCGAGAACTTAGCGACTTCATGGTCCATAAAGTGGTATTCACCGCTGCTGGGATTGTCTAGCAAACCCATGATATTGAGTAGGGTAGATTTACCACAGCCCGAAGGCCCCATAATAGCGACAAACTCACCGGTTTTGATTTCAATATTGATATCATTAAGCGCTGTGGTTTCTACTTCATCTGAGGTAAAGACTTTCTTGAGGTTACGGGTACGGATCATAGTGTTAGTTTTAGAGTTTAGGGATTGAGTTTTGGGGGTTAGCTATTGGAAACCGGAGACTGTATATCGGAAACCGGGTCAAAATTTTTCTTTTCTAGTTTGAATAAGTTTTTAAATCATGTCGGAAATTTTCCTACTACGTTCTATCAAATCACTTGCTTTACGTTCTTCTATGAGCATTATTTCCTGACTGATATAAAGTTGAGTACGAAGCTCTGCACATGATGATATTGCGATATATAGAAATCAAAAATTACAGAGTTTAGAAATTGGGTTTTGGTGATTAGAAGTTATTGCGTCCTTTTTTTGATTTTGTTGATTAGTACATTTAGCATTTTTTTAGTAAGTACAAGCTCCTCATACAGAGTTTCATAAGTTGTAAGCGATAAATATTCTAAATCCTTGGCTAATAATAATTGATATTCAAACTCGCTTGCGGAACCCATTGCCATGACCAAAAATCTATAAAGTTCTTTGTCTGATTGTCTTCCACAGCCTTCTGCAATATTTGTAGGAACAGAAGCTGAAGATCTTCGCATTTGTAATTTCAAACCATATTTTTCTTCATCTGGGAAAGCTTGAGTAATTTCATATACTTTCAATGTGATCTTGTGAAATCCCTCCCAAACCCTTAATGATTTAAAATCAATCATATCAAATTGTATTCTGCTTTGTATTTTTTCCCAATACTCCAACACCTAATTACCCAAACCCTCAAAAAACCAGCACCTCATTATCGCCGAAGTTCTCATAGGAGGAAGTGATCACTTTCTCGCCGGGTTCTACGCCTTCCAACACTTCGTAATATTCAGAGTTTTTGCGGCCCAGGCGAATATCCCTTTTGTAAGCCCGGGTATCGTCATTGTTCATCACAAAGACCCAGTTTCCACCCGTATCCCTGAAAAATCCACCGGTGGCTAATAGAATAGCTTCCTCTGAACTTCCTAATTCTAATCTGATCCTTAAGGACTGTCCCCGGCGTATGCCGCCCGGCACTTCACCTATAAAACGCATATCTACTTCAAAATTACCTTCGGATACCGTGGGATATTTCTTATAGATTTCCAGGCGATAATTTTTACCATCAAAGGGGAAAGTACCCTGCTGGCCTACTTCAATACGGGGCAGATAAAGTTCGTCAATGGCAACCCTTACTTTAAAACTATCCAGCAGGGCAACTTGTCCAAGTCGTTCCCCTGGATTAATGGCCTGTCCTGGTTCCCAGTCGGAGGTGGTGAGCAATCCATCGCTGGGGGCAGTGATGACCAAGTTGTTTAGTAAATCACTCACCGCTTCCATACTAGTCACCATGCGGTCTTCAGATCTTCTGATCTGGGCCAGTTGCATAGAACGAGCCAGTGAATCTGATTGATAAGCACGATAAGTCAGGTCTTTCAGGCGTTTGTTGTACTCATATTGTTCCTGCACTTCTTCCAGTTCACGCTGGGATATTAATTTCTTCTCGGCAAGTTCTTTATAACGCTCGTATTGAGGTTTAAGCAATTGAAGTTGATATTCAATTTGGGCCAAATTAGCTTTTTGGTTTAGGTCATTTTGATCCAGTTGCAGGCGGTTGGTACGAAATTGGCTGAGCTGCTCATACATCATGCCTTCCCGCTCCATCACGTTGAGTTGGAGATTTGAATTGGTAAGCGACATAATCGTATCCCCTTTTTCTACCAAAGCACCCGATTCCAGCGTAATATCTTTCACAACACCGCCTTCTACGGCATCCAGAAAAATGGTTTGACTCGGCATGACAATTCCTGTTTCTGGAATGTACTCCTGAAATATTTCCCGGGAAACCGTAGATACCGTGATTTTCTCTTCATCTACATTGAGTTTGGAACGATTATCAGCAAAAAGAAAACTGTACAAAATAAATGAAAGCAGACCCACGCCCAACACCAGGCCGATAATCCTGCCCTTCGTCCATACTTTCTTTTTTATTTTACGGTCCATGCTCATAACTAAATTTTTTTTGCGGTGGTCAAGCTGAATTAAGCGTTTTTATGCTTCGGTTGATAACAATGAAACTGAATGGTTGATGAGAAATCGTTTTCTTACATCTACCAAGTTTACGAACACTGTGCCAAACAAGCAAAATGCCCTCAACGGTATATTTTGCCATTTTTGAATAGGCCAGGTGTACGTTAATGAACATTTTTTGTACGTTTGTGTACGCTATACTTAATTATGAATTGTTCAATCAAAATCCTAAATGGCAAAAATATAAGCATTTCTGCCTTTCAGGTCACGATAAAGGAATGTTTTGAAGAATTATCATCATTTCTCTGGTAACGGTATAGCGTTTGACTTGTGTCAATCAAGAAAACAACCTCACCCATAATTTTATGAGCAGAAGAATTAATAAAACCGGTAAGATTCTCATTATTGATGATAATGAAGATGTGTTACAGGCCGCACGCATATTTTTGAAGAGGCACTTCTTGCAGGTTGACATTGACAAAAACCCCGGGGCCATTCCTGCTTTGATTAGCAATGAACAGTATGATGTCATTTTGCTGGACATGAATTTTACCAAGGACCTTAGTAGCGGAAAAGAAGGGTTTTTCTGGTTAGACCAGATTTTGGAAAGAGACCCATCCGCAGTAGTCATCATGATCACCGCTTATGGCGACGTAGATATGGCCGTGAGGGCTATTAAAGAAGGTGCCACTGATTTTGTACTCAAACCTTGGAACAACGAAAAGCTACTGGCAACAGTGCTGGCAGCCATGCGGTTGCGCGAGTCCCGGCATGAGGCCCACCAACTCCGCTCCCAGCAGGAGATCATGAACGAGGATATCAACTCAAAATTCAAAGATATCATCGGTAGCAGCCCATCTATGATGAAGGTGTTTGAAACCATTGAGCAGGTGGCCGGTACTGATGCTAATGTATTAATTTTGGGTGAAAACGGAACGGGAAAAGAAGTTATTGCCCGAGCCATTCATCGGCGCTCACAGCGGGCTGAAAAAGTATTTATTAATGTGGATTTAGGGGCGGTGACCGAGACTTTATTTGAAAGCGAACTCTTTGGCCACGTGAAGGGCGCTTTCACCGATGCCAAGCAAGACCGGGTAGGTCGCTTTGAAGCGGCATCAGATGGCTCTTTGTTTTTAGATGAGATCGGTAACCTATCATTACCATTACAAGCCAAGCTGCTGACGGCATTGCAAGGCAAAAAAATCACACCGGTCGGCACCAACAAAATGATTGATGTGGATGCAAGATTTATATTTGCGACCAATATGCCGCTCTATGATATGGTCAAGAAAAACGAATTCCGACAGGATTTACTTTATCGTATCAATACCATTGAAATCCATCTCCCCCCTTTGCGTGAAAGGTTGGATGATATGGAGCCTCTAGCTATACACTTTCTGAGTATGTATGCTAAGAAATACAACAAACCCATACATTCCATCAGCCCCGGTGCCATCAAGCGAATGCAAAAATACCAATGGCCCGGCAATATCCGCGAGCTACAGCATTCGGTGGAAAGGGCAGTGATCATGAGCAGCAAACCCACACTGCAGGCAGAAGATTTCTTCTTCAACGCCGACAGCCAAAAACAAGCGGATAATCAGGAAGAATTGCACATTGAGAAATATGACTTAGAAGAAGTGGAAAAATTGTTGATCAGGAAAGTGCTTAAAAAACACAATGGAAATATTTCCAAAGCAGCCGGGGATCTCGGGCTGACCAGGGCTTCCCTTTACCGTAGGCTAGAAAAGTATGATATATAATCGTTTTGAATGGGCGTTGCTGGCGAGGATTATCCTCCTCTCAGCCAGCATGTTGCTTTGCTTGTATTTTATGATTTATACCGATAGGATTGCCAGTGGTGTGATTATTTCCCTGCTGGTCGCCTATCAGATTTTTGAATTATACCAATATGTGCTGGAGACCAACCGTAAGCTTACGCGCTTTCTGGAAGCAGTAAAGTACTCGGATTTTACTGCCGGATTTAACAAAGACAGTTCACTGGGAGAAAGTTTTGGCGACCTCAACCGCATGTTTAATGAAGTATTTGATGCCTTCCGTAAAGCCAGGGCAGAGAAAGAAGAAAACTGGCAGTACCTCAAAACGGTCGTTCAACATGTGAACGTTGGTTTGCTATCTTATGACGAAACCGGAAAGATTGAGCTGGTCAACAACACGGCGAAAAAATTTCTCAAAACAAATCAGCTCAATAAGATTAGTGATCTGGCTAAAGTCAATTACGAGCTTTACGAGATTATCAATCAGCTTCCTCCCGGTACTAAAACCTTATTCAAGCCCAGTCCTGACCTGCATTTGTCCATCAATGCTACTGAACTCAGGCTCCGTGGAAGTACGTACAGGTTAATTTCTATCCAAAATATCCTTTCCGAACTACAGCAGCAGGAGATTGAAGCCTGGCAAAACCTGACGAAAGTACTTCGCCATGAAATCATGAATTCTATCACCCCAATCGCCTCGCTGGCCGGTACCGCGATTGACATCATTCAGGAAGATGTTATTTGTGAAAACGGTATGGTTTCCTTCAACGAAGAATCCTATGAGGACATCAGCATGAGCTTGAAAACCATAGAAAACAGGAGCAAAGGGCTGGTCACTTTTGTAGAAGCTTACCGGAATTTCACCAGTATTCCCCAGCCTGATTTTGAGAGGGTGCAGATTGATGAGGTGATTAAATCTGTGGTACAATTGATCAAAGCCGGGGTAGCCAAACCGCACGTAAATATCAGTGTAAACATTCATCCCCCCCATATGATTGTGCGAATTGATCCCAAATTGATTGAAATGGTGCTGATCAATATCTTAAAAAATGCCTCGGAAGCCCTGGATGAAACCGAATCTCCCGCTATCATCATCTCTGTGCATTCCGATCATGAACAAAAGGTCTTTATTGATATTGCTGACAACGGAACGGGCATAGAACCGGAGGCCCTGGAAAAGATATTTATTCCCTTTTATACCACCAAAAATCATGGCTCTGGCATCGGTTTAAGCCTTTCTCAAAGGATTATGCAGATGCATCATGGCAACCTTACGGTAAATTCCGTAGTCGGTGAGGGTACTGTTTTTACTCTACAGATATAAACAATTTAGTGGCTGCTATACAAACTCCTTTCTTTATCCCTTTAAAATTAGTCTTAACTTACGGCTACTTTAATCTTTATAAGTATGCGCAAGACTTTAAAATCAGTTAGTAATTGGTTTTTGTTAATGTTTCTTTTCTCCTCATCCCTTTACGGTCAAGTCAATCAAAGTCAAATGATTTCCCCTCAGACCGAAATCAGTTTAATCACCTGCGCGCCTGGTGAGGCTTTGTTTGAAGCTTTTGGCCACACCGCTATCCGCATCCACGACCCGGTCTCCGGTTTTGATTTGGTTTATAATTATGGGGTGTTTGATTTTAACCAGCCCAATTTCTACCTCAACTTTGCCAAAGGCTACCTGCTTTACAAATTAGGTACGGCGGATTTCCAGCGTTTTTTGTACCAGTATACTTACTTTGACAGAACAGTCCGGGAGCAGGTCCTTAACCTTGACTATGCTCAAATACAAGCGGTGTTTAACTTTCTTCAGAACAATAGTCTACCGGAAAACAGGGATTACTACTACGATTATTTTTTTGATAATTGCGCCACCCGTCCCCGCGATGCGTTTTTAGAAATTTTGAGTGATTCCCTTCAATTTGACTACGGTTATGCGGATACGCTGGACTATACCATCCGGGAATTGATAGATCACTACATTGAAGACAAATCCCAGTATGCCTGGGGAGATTTGGGCATTGACTTAGGCTTAGGCGCTACTATTGACCGCCAAGCCACACCTTTTGAATATATGTACCAGCCCGAGTTTCTTTTCCTGGCATTTGAGGGGGCTACGCTTTCTAATACTGATGGAAGCACAAAAGCATTTGTCAGTGCTACCCGCATATTGTACCAGGGAAGCCCTCAAACTGGAATTTACGACGTCATCTTTACGCCTACTTTGGTTTTTTGGATTTTACTTCTTTTAGTAGCTATCGCTACAGCTTTTGAATTTCAACGCAAAAGATACTTTTTACAATTTTTTGACTTTCTCTTTTTTTCTATACTGGGGCTTTATGGCATATTGGTCTTTTTTCTCTGGTTTTTTACCAACCATACCGCCGCCGTTAATAATTGGAACCTGATTTGGGGATTGCCTACGCATTTGATAGTCGCAGGATGGCTGTTGACCTCCCAGCCTTCTTATTTACTCAAATTTTACTTCATACTTACTGCCCTCATCACCGGATTACTTTTGTTATGCTGGACATGGGTCCCCCAGGATTTACATGATTCTTTGATTCCCCTGCTTATCTTGATTATTTTGCGTTCTGTAAGCATTGTTTCACTTAAGTTTTTCAGGAATAAACAACTTGTCAGTGGTGTATCTAGCTGAATCACTAACACATGGAATATAAATTTAAATAGTTACGTTGTAGTCAAGAAATACTTTATCAGAAAGCGTTTTCTTGTTAAGTTTCATCAAAATGTATTTTACCTTAGCTACTTAACGTTGACCAAAGAAAGAATAGCATCGTATGAAATCTCATAACTTCTTATTTATCAGCCTTTTACTTACCTCCTTATACCTCTCCCAATGTCAGAATGCACCTGTTGACCAAAGAATCAAGGAGATGCCACCTGAGGAAACTGCCCGTATAGCACAAACCATAGAATCTAAAGTAAACCCTGAGTTGGCGGAAGGAATTACCCTGAAGTTATGGGGTATTGATTCCCTCGTGGCTGACCCTATTGCAATTGATATTGACGATCAGGGAAGGCTTTATTATACCAGGACTACCCGAAGAAAAAGTACTGAACTGGATATTCGCGCCCATCCGGAATGGGAAACCGCGTCTATCAAATTGCAATCGGTTGAAGATCGTCGGGATTTTTTGCACAACATGCTATCCGCCGAAAACAGCGACAAACACCAATGGCTCAACGACCTCAATGGCGATGGTGTCAATGACTGGCGTGACTTGACCGTTGAAAGCGAACAAATTTATCGCTTGGAAGATAAAAATAACGACGGTGTGGCTGACTTCTCTCAGTTAGTAGTAGATGATTTTAGGGATGAGCTTACCGATGTTGCCGGGGCAGTTTTAACTCATGACGATGAGCTGTTTGTGGGCGTAGCGCCTGACATGTGGAGAATATTGGATATAGATGGCGATGGGATTGCCGACGAAAAAACATCCATCTCCCATGGCTACGGCATTCATATCGGCTTCGGCGGGCATAATTTGTCCGGGCTGGAAATGGGCCCTGACGGAAAAATCTACTGGGGCATTGGGGACATCGGCTTTAACGGCAAAGGTCCTAATGGAAAAGAATGGAAATATCCCAACCGTGGTGTCATCGTGCGTTCCAATCCCGATGGCTCTGACTTTGAAGTCTTCGCGATGGGCTTGCGCAATACCCATGAATTTGTCTTTGACGAATATGCTAACCTCATCAGCGTAGATAACGATGGTGACCATCCCGGGGAGAGTGAAAGACTGGTGTACCTTGTTAATGGCTCGGATACTGGCTGGCGAATCAACTGGCAGTTTGGCAAATACCGCGACCCCGATAATAATGAATACAAAGTCTGGATGGACGAAGAACTTTACAAGCCCCGCTTTGAGGGACAAGCCGCCTACATCACTCCCGCCATAAAGAATTACGTCAACGGCCCGACCGGCATGCTGTACAATCCCGGTACTGCGTTAAGCCCCAAGTTTAAAAATACATTTTTCTCCGTAGAATTTGCCGGAACCCCTACCCGCTCCGGTATTCATGCTTTTAAACTTCAACCGGACGGGGCAACCTTTAAGTTAAGTGAAACCCAAAAAATCCTAGGTAACATACTCGCCACGGGAATAGACTTTGGCCCGGATGGCAGTATGTACGTAGCCGACTGGATTGATGGCTGGGGCACCAAAGATTACGGCAGGGTATGGAAACTGGACGCCCCTGGCGGGGACAACTGGGACGAACGCCAGCTTACCGCTTCCCTGCTCAAAGAAGACTTTAAAGAACACGACAATGAGC
>JBBSOG010000102.1:0-14693 GCA_038259985.1 Cytophagales bacterium | reverse complement strand
TGTCAGGAAACTTAGGCTGATCTTCCCGACAAGGCAAGCCACCGCCGGACAAAGAAATTATCCTCTTGACGCCGGAATCTTTCATGGCCTTCACTATGTTTTCGGTGCCATAGGTTTGCAGCCATTTCGGCGAACCTTTTACGTGCCCAAATAGACTAACAACAATATCAGTACCTGCTACGGTCTTAGCCACATCATCAGGGTTAAGCACATCCCCCTGGATGATCTGTAACTGGGGGGAAACTTGGTCTATTTTGGAAGGGGTACGTGCCAGGGCCTGTATGCTGTAGCCTGCCGCAAGGGCTTGTGCTAAAAATTCTTTTCCACTCTGTCCACTCACGCCGAATAATGCTATTTTTTTCATAAGACAACTGCTTTAGTACAAATCTAGCTAACTTGGAAAGATATCACTAAAAATATAGTACCCACCTTAAAGTAAGTATAGGAAAAATAAAGCTAGGTCCCCTTTGCCCGATTCGGACTACCCTGGAAATGTTGGGAGGAAAATGGCGACTATTGATCATCAGCCAGATCAGTGAGGGCATCGTAAGGTACGGCGAACTGAAGAAAGGCATCCCCGATATCAGCGAAAAGATGCTGGCCCAGGAACTTAAAACACTGGTAGAAAACGATCTGGTCATCCGGCATAATCACAGGGAAGTCCCGCCCCGGGTAGACTATGCGCTGACTGAAAACGGCAAAAGGGCCCTAGCCCTCATTGAACCCATCCAAAATTTTGGACTGGATTATGTGAAATAGGTAGAAGGCTGGTCTTTTTGATTTGAGGGCATTGTTTGTCCTTATTTGAAGCGTTATTTCAATAATATCTTTCCCAGCAAAATCATTTGAAAACTGTTTTCTAAGGACACAAAGCGAGAACATACTATTTACGTCAATGTGCTTTAAGTCAAATGGCACAAGCTTAAATTTTCTCTCACTATCAGTTACTGTTCTTTCCTGATACGATTACAATTTTCTCAAGATATTTTTTGAAGCACAGTAAAATTAATCTGCAATTTTACAAATTCTTCGTAAATAAATGCTTCAAACAGCATTGATTTCAATTTTTTTATGCTACTATTAGCATCATTTTTGTTAATTTTGATGCTACAAAGCACATAAATATGGATTATTGGGGTCGCAAAATTATTAGAGAACAACTGGATAAAAGGCTAAATGCCATAAAAAATGTGACAATGTCCAGTATACCCACACATGGATGGATCAAATCCATTCGTGAAGCATTAGATATGTCCACTGCTCAACTAGGTAAAAAGGTTGGAATTGATCAATCCCGCATTTCCCGTATTGAAAACGCTGAAATAACTGGTGAAGTCAAACTTTCATCCCTGATGAAAATTGCTGAAAGCATGGATATGCAGTTTATCTACGCTTTTGTACCTAGACAATCCTTAGAAGACATAGTGCAAGAACAAGCGAGGAAAATTGCTTTAGAACGTATGAAACGCCTGAATAATACCATGCGTTTGGAAGAGCAGGAATTATCAGAAGAGCAGAAAAAGAAAGTTTTGGAGGATATGGTTCAAAAAATAATGATTGACGAACCCAAGGATTTCTGGAACTGATGCAAACATTTGGTAACTCCGATGGGGCAACGCCGCTTGACCCTGACGAAATGGATGGGCTTAAATTAAAGCATATTACTACAAGGGCAGAACTAGATCGTTGGGAGCAAGAAAACATTGCGGACGGTATGGCTTGGCTGGGTCGGCGCAAGAAGTCAACTGATACGCTGACAGAGGATTTTATCAGGAAGTTACATATCAAAATGCTAAGCAAAGTATGGTCATGGGCTGGGAGATTCCGACGTTCAGGAAAAAACATAGGAGTGGATTGGTCCATGACTCCTATGCAGCTTCAATATTTATTAGGCGATGTTCAGTACTGGATTGAAAATGATATCTATGAGGCGGATGAAATTGCTACCCGCTTTCATCATCGTTTGGTTTATATTCACCTCTTTCCCAATGGAAACGGCCGTCATGCCCGCCTCATGGCAGATACATTATTAACTGAAGTCTTAGGAAAGAAACCCTTCTCCTGGGGTGATGCGAATCTAAATAGAGATGGGGATATACGCAGACGATATATTGATGCTTTAAGGGCTGCAGATAGCCAAAATTATGAGTTGCTTCTCAACTTTGTTCGCTCTTGAGGTTCAGAAAACCTCGTTGTTTTCCTTAACATATCACCATAGTATTTAAGCAAAAAAGATCAAAAAAGCATTTGAGTTCATCCGGTTAAATAAGCTGTCTTTTCTATGTACTTATAAACATGAAGCGGCATCCGAGTAATCCCTAGCAGGTTCAACTTCCCTAAACCATATCTGAAAATACTCAGAGAAACAAAAAATTAATGCCTGGCAATCACACTGTAGAAAAATAGTAAATTCCCGAATTTTCTGGTGCTGATAAGTTGAATTCTCAGAGAAATTACTCCAATCAGTTAACTATATTTCAGCCATGAATACAACTAGCCCAATTGAAATTTTTGCCACGGAAGATGGCTCCACCGAAATACAGGTTCGTCTGCAACAGGATACCGTCTGGCTTAGCCAGAAGCAGATGGGTGAGCTTTTTGACCGGGACTATAAAACCATATCTAAACACATCAACAATGTGTTTAAGGAGAGTTAGAGCGAAATTCAGTTGTCGCAAATTTTGCGACAACTGCTTCTGACGGCAAAACCTACCAAGTAGAACACTACAACCTGGACGTGATCATCTCAGTAGGTTATCGGGTCAAATCCAAAAGGGGTACGCAGTTTCGGATATGGGCTACCCAGGTGTTGCGGCAGTTTCTGGTAGAGGGTTATGCGCTCAATCAGAAGCGCTTACTGGAACAGCAGCAAGGCCAACTAAATAAACTACAACAAGCTATCCGCATGATCAGCGAGATGCCTGAGCGTACTGCACTATCCACTGATGAGGCGGCCAGCATCCTGAAAGTACTACAAGAATATAGCTATGCCCTGGATATACTGGATCAGTATGATCATCAATCGGTAGAAGTACGGCATACGCAAGACCAGGAAACCTACTGTCTCACCTACGAAGAAGCCCGAGAGCAGATAGACAAATGGCGTAGTCACTATAAAGCTACCAAGCTCTTCGGCAATGAGAAAGATGAGTCCTTCAAAAGCTCCATAGAGACCATCTACCAGACCTTTGATTGTATAGACTGTAACCATAAATAGAAGAGAAAGCTGCTCACCTGCTATATTTTATCGTGAAAATCATTCGTTTTCAGGCGGAAACAAGCGCATTGCAGCAGGCATCTTCGTCTGGTTTCTGGATAAGAATAACATGCTCTACCGAAATGATGAAAGTCGGGCGGCGAACCACAAGCGCGTAGCCGATAATGCCCTGGTGGCCCTCACCCTGATGATTGCCGAAAGCAAAGCCGATGAAAAAGAGCTTATCACGAATGTGGTAGTGAGCCTGATAAATAAGCAGAATTAGAAAGATTCCGCAATCTTCTGATAACTAACACATATTTATGAACACTGGGCTTCACTTTTTACTCAAAAAAGCCGGTCAAATGACCGGCTCTCAAACGTACCAGGAGCGGGACTTGAACCCGCACGAGCTTGCGCTCACAAGATTTTAAGTCTTGCGTGTCTACCGATTCCACCATCCCGGCATGCTAAATAAATAAAGCGACCACTTTGAGCCGCTTTAAGTCCTGGAGCGAAAGACGGGGTTCGAACCCGCGACCTCGACCTTGGCAAGGTCGCGCTCTACCAGCTGAGCTACTTTCGCTTATTTCCAATGGGACTACAAAGTTAAGCATGGGTTTTTAAAATACAATAATACTTCAGAAAAATTTTGAGCCGCTATTGAAATAGTGTTTTCATATCCCATTTGTAGCTGGCATATGTTTTCCATCTAATATTTATCTACTTTTGGTAAATGATTTTGTGAATTTTACGAGTGCACATATAGGCTTCTGGTTCTTACAGCACCCAGTCTATTGCTCAGAGCCTTTAACCTCAAACATTTAACTTTGAACTTGCTATCAACATGATCCTTTCCGGCAAATCTATAGAAGCAAAACTAGGTAAAGACATTGTCATAGAGCCTTACCGCAAAGAACAACTCAACCCCAACAGCTACAATCTTAGGCTTCACCAAGACCTGCTGGTGTACGAAAACCCGGTGCTGGATATGAAGCTGGAAAATAAAGCCCACAAGATCAGCATTCCTGAAGAGGGTTTATTAATGGAAAAAGATAAACTATATCTGGGGCGGACGCTTGAGTTTACCGAGACCCATAATTATGTACCCATGTTGGAAGGGCGTTCTTCCATTGGCCGACTGGGCTTGTTTGTGCACATTACCGCAGGTTTTGGCGATGTGGGCTTTTCTGGTTTCTGGACACTGGAAATGTTCTGTGTGCAGCCCATCAGAATATATGCAGGCGTAGAAATCTGCCAGATTTTCTACCATGCCATTGAAGGAAACTATGAGGAGTACCACAGCAAGAAATATCAGCACAACCAGGGTGTGCAGCCGAGTATGCTTTACAAAGACTTTGAGAAATAGTATCTTGAACTAAATTTTTACTAAGCCAAATATTTATTTCCCATCAAATTTTTTTACTATGGCATTAGACCTGAACCTAAGTAACCTGATGTTTGTGGATATTGAAACCATATCCGCTGAAGCCAGCTATGAAGACTTAAACGATGTGCACAAGGCTGAGTGGAACCGGAAAGCGGAGTACCTGAAAAACAAAGGAGAACTCAGTGTGGCAGAGATGTATTTTGAGCGGGCAGGCATCTACGCAGAGTTTGGGAAGGTGATCGTCATCTCTGTGGGCATATTCCATACCTTGGAAAATGAGGAAATGGAGCTGCGTATCAAATGTATCTCGGGGGGAAATGAGCGCGAAATCCTGGAGAATTTCAAGGAGACCGTGATGAAATTTGATCAAAGCAAGTTGCGCCTCTGCGCCCATAATGGTAGGGAGTTTGACTTCCCTTATCTCTGCCGCCGGATGCTCATTAATGGCGTTACCCTGCCCCCTTCTATGGCTGTAGCTGGCAAGAAATCCTGGGAGATTAACCATCTGGATACCATGGATATGTGGAAGTTTGGGGATTACAAAAGTTACACCTCCCTGGAATTATTGGCGGCCGTTTTTAACGTAGAAACAGTGAATGAAGAATCCATGAAAGGCAGTGATGTAAACCGTATATATTACCAAGAGAAGACCCCCGAAAAGATAGCCCGCTTTTGTAAGCGAAATGTGTCTATACTGGCACAGGTTTTTTTACACCTGCAATCTATGCCACCGGTCAAACAGGAAAATATTACGGTGGTGTAATTTGACATTGAACCTTAGACCAACAAAATGAGTTACTTTCTCAATGAAGCTAAAGCTTTTTCATTATGAAAATGAAGTTTAAGCCATTTAGCTGCGATCAATAACCACCAAAGATAAGTACCCACCTTCCGTTGGCCACTTCGCATTAGGTTGAAGAGAAATACATTCAGAAATAAAATACACAAAATCCAACAATATTAAATCTGTATATGATTGAGCCAGTTGTTTTTCTTTATAACTTCGTTTGATCTAATACAGCAGCATTTTTTATAATCAATATGTCAAAGAAAAACAACAAACCAAAAACCCGTTCCCATTCCAAAAAACAATCCTATTCAAATGAGCAACTTGCTTCTATGACGATGGAAATGCTTGATGCCAACCTCACCAAAGCCTATTCCCCCCGCCAGATCGCTAAAGGATTGGATGTCAATGATAAAGTCTCCAAAAATGTATTGCCCAATGTGCTTTATAAACTTGAAGAAGAAGGGAAAGTCAAAAAGATTATCAACGGAAAATATCAAACTACTGCTGAGCCGAAAGTGCTCCTGGGAAAAGTAGATTTTGTCAACCCACGCTTTGCTTTCATCATCTGCGACGAACTGGAGCAGGACATCAAAGTAGACGCGGAATATATGCAGAATGCCCTGGACGGGGATATCGTCAAAGTGTTATCTTTTGGATCAGGGAGGGGTGATAAACGCCCTGAAGGGGAAGTGATAGAGATTGTGGAACGGGGCCGCGAGGAATTTGTAGGCCGGGTAGAGATGTCTAACCGCTTCGCTTTTATCGTGACTGATAGCCGTAAAATGCATCATGATATCTTTGTTCGCCTAGATGATTTGCAGGGCGCTAAGCATAAAGATAAAGTCATCGTAAAACTAACCAAGTGGCCGGAAGGTGATAAAAGTCCGGTAGGTAAAGTCACCAGGGTACTTGGCCCAGCCGGAGAGAACGATGCGGAGATTCACTCTATCATGGCGGAGTTTGACCTGCCTTTTGAGTTCCCTGAGGATGTGCTGGAAGAAACTAAAAAGATCAAGTTTAGCCTTCCTAAACAAGAACTGGCCAAAAGGCGGGATTTTCGGGAAGTCACTACTTTTACCATTGACCCCTTTGATGCCAAAGATTTTGATGACGCTTTGTCCATTCAAATACTGGATGATAACTACTGGGAAATAGGCGTCCACATCGCTGACGTAACCCATGATTTGCAGGAAAACACCGCCTTAGAGCGGGAAGCGCTAGACCGGGCCACATCGGTATACTTGGTGGACCGGGTGATTCCTATGCTGCCCGAAAAGCTTTCCAATGAACTTTGTTCCCTGCGCCCTAATGAAGACCGCCTGACTTTCTCAGCGGTTTTCAAGATGGACAAAAATGCCCAGGTGAAAGATGTATGGCTGGGCCGCACCGTCATTCATTCCGACCATCGCTTTGCCTACGAAGAAGCTCAGGAACGAATTGAAACCAATAAGGGTGAATTCGCCCAGGAGGTAGTTACCCTAAATAACTTAGCTAAAAAGCTAAGAAACGAGCGCTTCGCCCAGGGAGCCGTGAATTTTGAAACCACAGAAGTCAAGTTCAAACTGGATGAGAAAGGCAATCCGCTGGAAGTGGTGCCCAAAGTACGTAAAGATGCACACAAAATGATAGAGGAGTTTATGCTCCTGGCCAATAAGAAAGTGGCCGAGTTTGTCTATCAATACAAAAAACGCAAAGAGAAAAATGTTTTTGTGTACCGTACCCACGACTATCCGGATATTACCAAAATTCAGGAGTTCTCAGAATTTGCCCAGCGTTTTGGATACAAACTGCACACATCAGACAGCGCTATCTCCGCTTCGCTCAACGAACTGATGACAGCGGTGGAAGGCAAACCGGAGCAGGATATTTTGCAGCAACTCGCAATCAGGACAATGGCCAAAGCCAAGTATACCACGGAAGCCAAAGGTCACTTCGGGCTGGCTTTTGAACATTACACCCACTTTACTTCCCCTATCCGTCGTTACCCGGATGTGATGGTGCATCGTCTCTTACAAAAATACCTGGACGACGTGCAGGTAGAGGAGCGCGAAAAGTATGAGAAAAAGTGTGAGCACTCCTCTGAACAGGAAAAACGTGCGGCGGATGCCGAGCGGGCTTCCATCAAGTACAAGCAGGTGCAGTACATGCAGCAATTTGGTGTGGACAAGGTGTTTGATGGCATTGTCTCCGGCGTAACTGAGTGGGGCGTTTATGTAGAAATGGTAGAAACCCACTGCGAAGGCATGGTACGCATGTCCGATATTTCGGATGATTATTATGAATACGATGCCAAGAACTTTCAGATTATCGGTCAAAAACGCAAGCGTATCATTGCGCTGGGTGATAAGGTGAAAGTCCGGGTTCTCAAAACAGACATGGATCGCCGTACCATTGACCTGGAGTTTGCCCGATAATCAAACTATTTTGTTTGATACAATTGGTTAACATATATAGAGAAGGCATCTTGTCTCCGTAAAACACCATAAACAGTCAGCAATATAGAGATGCATATCCATAAAAATGCAAATCCAATGGTTAAGGTAATCCAGGCCAACCTTGAAAAAATCAATCAAAAATTAGCACAGCACTCGTTTGGGAAACAGCCCGCTGAATTGTACGAACCCATACATTATATCTTAACCTTAGGCGGAAAGCGGCTCAGACCGATGCTTACTCTACTGGCTTACCAAATGTACCGGGGAGAAGAATCCATAGAGCATATATTGGTGCCTGCCTTGGCAGTAGAAGTTTTCCATAATTTCACCCTGATGCATGACGATATCATGGACAAAGCGCCGATTCGCCGGGGAAAACCTACCGTCCACAAAAAGTGGAACGAGAATGTCGCCATTCTTTCCGGTGATGTGATGATGGTTCGGGCTTACGATTTGCTGCTGGACGTAGATAAAGATAAACTGGCAGACGTGCTGAAAGCTTTTAATCATTGTGCAGCCGAGGTATGCGAAGGCCAGCAGTGGGACATGAATTACGAAAGTCGCAGTACGGTGAGCGAAGAAGAATACCTACGGATGATCCGGCAAAAGACCGCCGTGCTGCTTGGGTTTAGTCTGCAACTAGGCGGTATGCTGGCCGATGCCCCCGCTGATGATTGTCAGCTTTTGCACGATTTTGGGGTAAACATTGGTACCAGTTTTCAGCTCAAAGATGACCTGCTAGATGTCTATGCTGAGCAGGCAAAATTTGGCAAACAGGTGGGCGGCGATATCATCGCCAACAAAAAAACTTTCCTGTTGATCAAAGCCCTGGGAAATGCCAATGCTACCCAGCGCTCCGCGCTGGAAAACTGGCTTAATAAAACAGATTTTGATAAAGAAGAAAAAGTAGAGGCTGTCAAAGTACTGTACGATGAGTTGCAGATCAGACAGCTTACTAAACAAAAGATGAGTGAATTTTTTGCCCTTGGTTTGCAAAAGCTGCAACAAATTGATGTGAAGCCCGATAAAAAGGAAACGCTTCGTCAGTTTGCGGGGCAGTTGATGGAAAGAGAGAAATAAATGACCTTAGCGAACAACTAAAATATATGGAATCAATAAGCGTAACCATTATCCTCATTGCGATCACCGTAGCGGCCAGCCTATACGCCTGGAACAAGCCGGAAGTGATGTATAAATGGATTTTTAACCCTCACTCAGTCTCTACCAAGAAGGAGTATTGGCGCTTTCTCACTTCCGGATTGATCCACCAGGATTATATGCACCTGTTTTTCAACATGTTTACCCTTTACTTTTTTGGGGGCGTTATTGAGCAGTACTATACTTATTTGTTTGGAGGCACCATCGGAATACTGTTGTACGTAGGCATGTATTTGGTGGCAATTGTGGTTTCGGAGATTCCTACCTATATCAAACATCGTAACGATCCTTCTTATAATTCATTGGGGGCTTCCGGTGGGGTGTCGGCGGTTGTGTTCAGTGCCATTATGTTTGATCCTACCAGTGAGATTCTTCTGTTCGCTATCATTCCTATCCCTGGCTTTATATTGGGGGTTTTGTTTATTTTTTATTCATACTACAGTGCCAAAAAACAGCGCGGCCGCATCAACCACGATGCCCACCTGTACGGGGCACTATTTGGGTTGATCTTCACCATCATCATTGAGCCTAAAGTAGTCGGCCACTTTATCACCGAGATTTCTAATTTTAGTTTTTTTTAGGAGGAGAGGTTTCCATTAGACATAAGTTGACGCGTTTTACAAAATGAAGAAAGTCCTTTTACTATTTTTTCTCGTCGGGCAATTTCTGACAGCTGATTGTCAATCAGATTTGAGAACCTATAAGATTGAATTTGACGAATTGACTATTTCGTTTGAATCAAAAGATATTTGGTCGCCTGATTCATTATTTGATAAAAAACATCAAGATTCAATTGAGATAGACATTGGCTTGGCAGAGAACTTTGATAATAAGAAAATTAAAATCGTCAAAAAACGAAGTGACATTGAAGAAATTAAAGCTGTAGAGTATTATAAGACAAGTATGTCAGTAGGAGATGATGGGGCGCATTTGGATATGTATGATTGGAAACATTATGAATCAGACACATTCAATTTAGGAATAGAAAATGATTCATTTACTACCCTAAAATTGAGTGAATCTCAAAGAAACAGGTTTCCAAATGTTACTAAAGAACAAATATTAAAAGTGGTTGAACATGAAATGAGAGGACAGGATAACAAGTTTTTTAAGCGAGCTTTAGAATGTTCTGGAGCTAATGATTACCCTTGTTATGTTTCTCTGAGTCAAATTGCTTTGATAATTACTGTTAGATTCGGTGATAGCAAATTGGTACAAAAAACACTTGTGATAAATGTCCCAATGGGCGATTAAAATGTAAACACCCTACCACCATCGTTTAGACATTAAAAAACACCTCTGTAAAGAAAGCTGCATTGATGTCTAATAATATTTTCATAGGTAGTAAAGTTTAAAATCAGAAGTAATTAAAACATTAAAGCTCATTGAGAAAGTCCCTCGCAGATTGTAGTCTTATTTTGCCCTCCTGATGAAGTTGTACTTCTTTCATACCTTGCTTTATACTATCAAGTATCTCCTGTTTGCTAGGCTCCTGATAATCTTCCTGATCATGGACATGGATAAAATCCAAACTTTTAATAAAGTTAAGAAAAACAGCTGCTTTGCTGTCTTTAATGTCTAGTAATATTTTCATAGGTGGTAAAGTTTAAAATGAACAAATACAACATCACTAATAATGTCCTTTAGCAGAAAGGACAAATATTTTGACATCAGTGACCTCGTAGATCAGTCGGTGTTCTTGATTAATCCTGCGGGACCAAGTACCGGAAAGGGCATATTTTAGAGGTTCAGGCTTGCCAATACCTTCAAAAGGGCTTTTTTGAACGGACTCAATCAGTTGACGAATCTTTTTCAATATTTTGTGCTGACCAGATTTCTTAAAAAATAGGATATCTCCTTGGGCTTTAAGAGTGTACTCAGTTATTCTTTCCATATATCGTCCAAATCAATTTTCACTGTCTTTCCTTCTACAGCTTGTTGCCTGCTCATCTGAATCTTAGCTACAAATTCAGGGTTATACGCTTTTTCTTTGGCTACTTCAAACTTCATCTTGAGTGCTTTTACAAAAGCCTTTAAAGCCTTTTCCTGCTCTACTGTCTCAGGGTGGATAATAAATGTGTTTTCTGTTTTCATGGGTAATAAGCTTAGAAATTGGCTAACTGTAAACTTAAGCGTTAAAAACTAACATCAGTAAGCAAACGCTTTTGGTGATTGTTGGGTTCTTGATCAGGACAGAGACAAGATAAGGTTATTACAAAAGAGAAAAAAGCCTAACCACCCTCTCCCCTTGCAATCCTATTGGTTTTTACTAAATTAAGCCCACAAACCACCACGCAAAATTATGTCCGACCAAAATAGCCGAGAAGAGCAGAGTAAAGACCGCTTGCAGGAGATATATGCCAAAGTCAAAGAGTTTGAGCAGAAAGCCAAGGAACTCCGGGCAGAACTGGATGAGGAGCTGAACGGGCTTAAAGAAAGGGATAGCAAACTCTACCGCTCTTACGAAGATATGAAATACTCCAGCGCCGCTGCCTTCCATGATATCCGTCAGGGCTTTGAAAAGGCTGCCGATGTGTTGCACGAAGCGATCAAAAAAGCACGTTATCATTTCAAATAAATGACCCTACTGCCTACTGCTTTTTCCATCCTTCGTTTCACAGCCATTTACCGTAAGTCTATTAATGAGTAACAAAGCCTCCGACATACAAGAGAGTGCCGCAGCTATTATTCAAAAGACGGTGCTGCCGGTACTTGACAAAACCTTGCAGTATCAAAGTGAATTTACCGATGAGGTGCTCGCTGTCTTTCGTACTTTCGCTACCCAATATGAAGAAGCCCGGGAACAGGATGATGCTATGCTTTTTTTTGATGCTTTCCTGGCCTATGCCAAAAATGTTTACGCGCTGATTGAACACCGGTATGAGGACAACCGTCCCCGCCGCCTGGACGAGATCCTTGAAGAATACGCTACGGTAAAGAAATCTTTTGTAGACAAGTTGCCTATCTTGCATGATGAGGTGCAAAAGGAAAACCGCTTTGAAATTATTGCGGATGACCCATGGCGTATCCGCCGAATCAAGCAATGGAAACGTTGGACAAGACGGTGGAGAAATTTACCCTTAAGCATAGAGAATTTCTTTCGCAAAATCTTCCGGAAAGAGCCCAAACTGCTGAAGCCAGCAGGCTATAAAGTGCCGCTTAGAAACCTCACCGCCCACTTTTATATAGAAGAATATGCGCTGGGGATTATCCCGATGTTTGAGAAAATTTACCGGGAGTTAGCCATTACTTCCCAGCAGCTCTGGAAGATATCTGAGCGTATATTAGTCATATTAAACCAATCAATCCACGAGCAAAGCTATCAGGATGCGCATTGGCTGGCTAGTTTGCCTTCCCTTGACGTCCCGGCTTTTGAGTCCGAAGTTCAGGACGTCAAAAAGGAACTGACCGATTTACAATCGGAGATCAGGCAAGACCAGGGGGAACTGCTTGAACAAATCGGCCAGAAATTTAAATATGCTTATGATAGGGCCGGTACTGCGGAGCTACCCGCCAGAAAGTTCAGCAACGCAAAACTGCATAAGAAGCGGCAGAATACCGATAAATCATATCTGGGATTTGTACAAGGCTGGCGGAATACGCTTTTTGCCCTGCACGAAGATTGGCGCATTGACGAAGAATTTAGCATTCTCAGCAATCATTTGTTGTATCAGCATTACAAGGTGAGAGAGGCGGCACATCAGAAGATAAAGCAAGCGGTATTGCCCCAGGTTAATACGGCCCAAAGTGTGATTGCTAACTCACTGGAGGCTGTTGAAAATGCAAAAAAAGAGGATACAGAAAAAGTGCTCCATGCGCAAAAAAAATATATTGACCTTCAACTCATCCGCACGGTAATTCCGTCTACCATTGCCGTACTTTATCGCCAGGCTTTGCCCACTCTCCTGGAAGAAATGCAGCGCCAGGCTAAAGAAGAAGTAGATGAATTGCCGGAGAAGCGGGGTCTGGTGAAAACCAACGAATACAACCGGGTGATCAAGACATCAGAAATAGACTATATATCCCTTCGGCAAATCGTAAGTTTTGAAACCCTACCTAACTTCAAAGAAAAAATTGAGGATGCGCACCAGGAGATAGGCCACGAACTGGTCAAAGTACAGAAACTCATCAATGAGATAGGCCAGATTTCTTATTTTAACCTTGACTCTGCACTTTCGGTGTACGAAGGCGACCAGGAAAATGTCGATAAAGCGCAGAACATTGCACAGGAAGGCCTGCAAAGGGCACTCAAAGGCATAGAAAACATCGTCAAAAAGCTGGATGAGATTTCCATCTTTCTGGATACGCATGTAGATACAGCGGTACGGTCTTTCACCCAAGAGCTTGCGGAGTTGAAGAGTAACGATTATGCCCTGGAACTCAAGATTAGAATTGCCAAAGCCAAGGCACTGGAGCAGACACTTGCGTTAAAGAAAAAAGCACTTGATTATACAAAAAACGCGCTTCCTTATATGTTGCGCTATGTCAAGCAGCATTATGGCAAGGCACAGCAGCAGGTCAATGCCTACCGCAAGCAGATGGGCATTGATACTGCTTCATCTGAAGTAACCACCGAGATTTCAGATTTTCTTACCGAAACAGAGAAATCCATTCAGCAGCTTCCCTATGTGTACCAGCGCCTGTTCAGTATTAGGCCCCTAGATGAAGCGGTTTTCTACGAGGAGCGGCCGGAGGAAATCAAAATGCTCCAGGACGCTTTCCAGAATTGGAACAAAGGCCGCTTTGCCAGTACCGTTATTATCGGTGAAAAGGGGAGTGGCATCACGACCCTGCTCAATTTCTTTCTCAAACAAAGCAACCAACGCGCCATCAAACGCTGCCAACTCGTCAGGGCCACCACCTTTCGCCAGATATATACCCCGGAAGATTTGCTTGATTATCTAAACCAACTCTTTCCCGACCAGCAATTTGTAGCCATGGAAGATGTGGTGTACTACCTTCAGCAACGTACCCAGCCTTTGATTTTTATCTTTGAGAACCTGGAACATTTTTACCTACGCAGGGTGGGCGGTTTTAGCTGCCTTAAGATGCTGTTTGAGCTGATTTCCAAAACCAACAGGCAGGTATTCTGGGTGTGTAGTTGTACCCTATACACCTGGCGTTACCTGGACAATACCATCAACATCTCTGATTATTTTGAGTATGAGGTAGCCCTCAAATCTATCTATAATCAACAACTGCAGGAAGTGATACTCAAACGCCATCGTGTAAGTGGGTACGCTCTGGTCTATGAACCCCTACCTGAGGATAGGATAAAGAAGAAGTTTAACAAAATGAC
The DNA here is from genome assembly GCA_038259985.1 of Cytophagales bacterium. Taxonomy (GTDB): domain Bacteria; phylum Bacteroidota; class Bacteroidia; order Cytophagales; family Cyclobacteriaceae; genus Catalinimonas. Next base: position 425 of record JBBSOG010000102.1, on the reverse strand, counting down.
CGCCGCAGAGCAGCAGCTTTACCTGGAAAAAGAATATTTCAAAGACCTGAACGAATTCACTACCGGAAATTTCAGTGTGGCGCAGTTGTTCTGGCTGAGATCAGCACTTAGGGTTACCGAAGATACTATCTATATTGGATCTTTGAAGAAATACGACTTTTCTTTTGTGAAATCACTCAACTTACCGCACGTACTTACCCTGCACCTGTTGCTACTACACGACGGGCTTACGGAAGAGCAATACCAGGAGGTGACCGAACATCAGATATTGGGGGCAAAACCCACTACTAAAGCAGGGCATAGTAGCCTCAACCTAATCCAACTGATTGATGATGGGTTTATCATCAAAAAAGAAGACGTTTATCTGATCAATCCTTTGTTGTATCGCCAAGTAGTTAATTTATTGGAGGCCAAAAACTTTTTAC